>NZ_AUCC01000140.1 GCF_000429565.1 Arsenophonus nasoniae DSM 15247 | reverse complement strand
AAAAAATTGGGGGCCGAGTCGGAGGCAGTGGCGTATGGCTTCTTTTAGGGTGTCATAAAAAAATTCAGGCGGTCTGTCATCATCATTTTCGGGTGGGAGAGAGAGCATAAAACGTTTCGGATAAACAGGCGCTGTGGCACGTGAAGTGACGGGCAGCCTGCCTGATTTAACCGGTTTACGCTTTCTGGGAGATTTATTGCGAGCCATCGAGATGAATCCCTGAAAAAAATTAACCTACTGCAGAGTATAAAACAGTACTTAACTCATTAACATCCCCGAAGCAGCACCGCTGCGCCGCTCACGCGTAGCGTGCTACGTTCATACTTAATAGCTGGACGTAATATTTTTCGTTGCTGCCAATTATCGCCTTGTAGCCGGTATGTGAGTAACTGTTTTTCGACTAATTTGCGATAAAATTCAAATTCAAGTTCTTCTAATCCAAGCAAAGCTAATTCACTTGGCAAAAGACGCAAAATATCATTACCGTGGTTTATACCACTAATTTGCTCTGGTATTTGGTCAGGTATTTTTTCCACAGAGATTATTGACTCTAACATTTGCTGCTGTTTTTGTTTAGGTTTCAACGATTGCCTTCTACCTAAAAGTTCGGCTAATTTTTCTAGTTCAGGTTGTTGTTGTAAAAAATGACTATACTGAATTAACAATTGAATATTATTAGAAGATTGCGTTAAAACGCCTTTACTAATATCCCATAATTTACCAACAGAATGATTATCTTGATTAAACGTTTCTATCAAATTTCCGGTTAATTTCAATCGTTGCTCTAATTCAGCCAATAATTGTTCTTTTTCCCGCTCTAATAACAGTTTATTAAACGTTGTCACTTCAATAATAAGGTTAAGACGCCAGCGTTGAATAAATAGCGATTGTCCAGCGGGATCATGAGATATTCTTTCCTGTAAATAATTAGCTTCTTGCACAAAAGTAGAAGCTATTTCTGTTAATTTATTAATAGTTACCGGAAGATTACTAAAAAATTTTGTGGTATCAATGGCTAAATTTTGCTGATAAAGTGCAAATTCTTCGGTTAATTTAATTGGCACCAAGGTCTCTTGCAATTGACGATATAAATTTTTTTTCCATGCTAAAAGATCATTTAATAAAATAGATTTTAAATTAGGATACTTTTCGAAAAAAATGACTAATTGAGGTGTGGCGAGTAATGTTAAAACAATTTCTTCTATTAGCTCCAACTCATTAATGGAGAGTAACATATCAATCGTTGCGATATTTAACATAGATTATTTGCTCATCATCTGCTTTCTTAATTGAGATAATTTATCTGTTAGAGTTAAAAAGCTTTGCTCAATAGTTGCTAGCCAATGATCTTCAATAAAAAAACAAGGTTGATGATGACTAAATAAAGATTTTTGTTGTTGAATTAAATGATTAAGTTGTTCAAGTTTTTCCAGCCATTTATTATCTAATTTATTTTCATCTATTTTTTCGTTTAAATAAACTGTTGATGATTTTCTACTTGCATCCAGCACTTGCAATTGATTTTTGCTATTAACTTGCGCTGAAATTAATTGAGGATAACCAATGCTATTAAGTTGAGCAGAAATTTTTCCTTTGTTTAATGTATCGTTGATTGAACTCTTATCTATGGTAATAGAAATAACTTTTATATTATGTAAAACAAGCGGGGTATGTAAAAATAATGTTATGTTTTTTTCATTAATTTGCTTGGATACAGAATAATATGGAATGCGATTGAATAGACGATTTTCTTTCTTTAATTTAAAAGCGGTTTTATTGTTATTAATTTGGATTGATTGCTGCCAATCATTATGAAGATCATCTATTTTCTTATTGATAGCTTGTTGTTGCCAACCTTCTTCTATTAATAACGTAGTAATTAATTGTGTCAATAGCTGTAGGGATTGTAGATCATGCCAAAGGCAATCTTTAAATAAAATAATATCTAAAGGTGATATGGCATCACGCCCATTAAAGAAAGCACTAGCTTGGAGTAAGTGAATCGCTTTTTTCCATCGACGATCAGAAATATAAGGTGATGGAACTAAATTATCAATTTGTTGCCTTAATTGATAAATTATTTCAAAGCAATCATCAGGTAGTTTTATTTGGCAAATTTTTACTTGCCATTCTTCATATTCTTCATTACTTATTTGTAGTTGCTTGGGAACAATATTTTCATTTTCTTCTTTTTTACTATTTAATAATGCCCTAAAATTCTGTTTTTTCTGAACCTTATTTAGCCACAAACGAATAAGCATACGATCATATAAAGCTTCAAGACTACTATCTGATTCTGGTAGCTCATTGGAAGCAGTCACAAGTAAGCGCATGGGAATATTTTCTTCGTGAAAGCCATTTCTAAACTTTTTTTCGTTAATTGCCGTTAATAGCGTATTTAATATAGCGGGGCCGGCTTTCCAAATCTCGTCAAGGAAAATAATTTCGGCATCAGGTAAATAGCCTGCCGTTAAACGTTGATAACGTCCTTCTTCTTTTAATGCTTGAATGGAAAGTGGACCGAAAATTTCTTCTGGTGTTGAAAAACGAGTCATTAGATATTCAAACGAATTAACTGTTTTAAAGGCTTATTTTATCCGCCTAGCTATCATACTTTTAGCAATACCAGGTGGACCTAGTAGAAAAACACTTTCTCCGGATAATGCGGCTAATAAACAAAGGCGAATAGTATGTTGCCGTTCATATAGACCAGCTTCTAGATAGTTACTTAATTGAGCAATGCGTTCAGCTAATTGCATATACTCTTCTCCTGTTAAAAAGAATTATTGCAAATTAATTTATTGAATTTTAGTAAATGCAATAAAAAAAAATAAACCTAATTTATTTTAGGTTTGTTCTATTTACATGAAATGTTTACTGTTGGGGATCTTTTTTATTAATTAAATTTTGTCCGTCTTCTTGCTGTAACAGAAGGAAAATAAATGAAGAACACAGCGTAATCATACCTATAGTAATAAATGTATAATGAAAATTATCAATATGATCACCATAAGGTAGCGACTCAAAAAAGTGTAAAATTGCGGCGCTACTCGCTATACCAAAACTGATAGCAAGTTGTTGAGTTACAGCTAACATACTATTACCAGAACTGGCATTGTTTTCAGTTAAATCTGCTAGAGTAAGCGTATTCATAGCTGTGAATTGAGTAGACATTGCTGCTCCCAGTAAAAATAAAGGAATTATCAAAACATAAATTGGCATATTGGGTGATTGCAATGAAAATTGAGTAATAATTAAACCAATAACAAATGTTATTGTAAAAAGTGTTTTTTTATAGCCATAGTTAGTTAATATTTTTGTCACAACAGATTTTGCCGATATAGATCCTATCGCCATTGGAGCCATCATTAAACCCGCTGTAACTGCTGGGTGTCCAAATCCTACTTGTAACATCAACGGCATTAAAAACGGAATACAGCCTGTTCCTAAACGGGTCATAATGTTACCGGCTATGCCGATAGAAAAGGTTCTTGTGCTAAACAAACTTAATGGAATAATCGAATAAGAGATTTTCCTTGCGTGTAATACATAAAGAAAAAGTAAAAAAATGCCGCCCATAATTATAATTAATGGTGCATAATTAGTTAATTTTTCGTTATTAAAAAAATCTAAACTCACCGTTAACATCACAATACCAACACCAAAAAGAATAAACCCTGTGGTATCAAAGGCGCGTTTAGGCATTTTAAAGTCAGGCATATGTTTTAGTGCATATAAAATACCTAATAAAGCAATCGGAATATTAATAATAAATATCCAATGCCAACTGGTATAAGTTACTAAAAGACCACCCAGTAAAGGTCCTAATATAGGTCCAACTAATCCTGGAATAGTAACAAAATTTAAAATAGGCAGTAATTCACTGCGTGGGTAAGCTCTCAATAATGCTAAACGTGCGACAGGCATCATCATTGCACCACCTATTCCTTGAATGATGCGAGAAAAAACCAAAAATTCTAATGATAATGACATTGCAGATAAGAAAGAGCCTAAAGAAAATAGACTAACTGCAAAGATAAAAATTTTTCTTGTACCAAAGCGATCAGCTAACCATCCACTGACAGGTATAAGGAGAGCAACGGTTAATGTATAACTTATTACAGCAGATTGCATTGCTAAAGGAGAATGATTAAGACTTTTAGCTATATCAGGCAATGCAGTATTTAAAATAGTTGCATCTAGGCTTTGCATAAAAAAAGCCATTGCGGCTATAACTGGTAGGCCAAACATATTTTGTGTTGTTTTTAACATTTAATAACCTAAAAAATAAGGTAAACCAAAACAAATCAGATTATAAAATAGATTATCTTTTATTTATTTTAGAAAATTATAGCACTAACAGATATCTAATGAGCTATTGCTTATATAACTTTGATCTAGATAATTGTTTCTAAATAATTACCACTAAAAAATTTAAAATTACAGGAAACTAAAACATAATTAAATTGTTTTTGTCGAAAAAAAGAGCAAACAGCTAAAGTTTACAAATTATTACTTGCCAGCCGCGTAAAACTCCCTATAATGCGCCCCCACTGAGTCAGTATAGAACCAATCACTTGAAGTGGATTTTAGCGACGCAGAGTAAAGAAAAGTAGAAATAACTACTTGACTTTACAGGTGAAAAGCGTAGTATACGCCACCTCGCGACTCCAGTCGCACGCTCTTTAACAATTAATCAGACAATCTGTGTGGGCACTCGCAAGACATCATCAAAAACTATTTGAAGATTAAGTCTTAAAGAGTGACAAACAGTTAATTCATATATGAAC
>NZ_AUCC01000139.1 GCF_000429565.1 Arsenophonus nasoniae DSM 15247 | reverse complement strand
AGCGGGTTTACGAATAGGTATTGTTCGGTTTTCAATAAACTGTTTTGAAAACAAAGGACTCTTTAAACGAATGAATTTTTGTTCTTCCGGTAACTTAATACCGATATATTGATTAGTCATTCCTTTATTATAAATTTTTATTTCACCCATTTTTTTTAAATGAGATTCAAACGCAGATTGCGTAAAAATATTCTCGTTATCCAGAGATTCAAAAAGCGTTTTTTTGAATTCCGCTTGCTTTTCATGGAATAAATCGCCTTTCATTCGTGAAAGAACATTAGCATGGTTAGCGTCACTTATTCTCATCCCATCTTTTGGACTCACTAAATGGTATTTAAGATTAATATGTTCTTGGATTGCATCCAGTTGATCGATATAAAGTTCCCCTTTCCCTCTTGGGTTTAAAACGTTTCCTGTTACTAGATTTTTTTCAGGAATGATAATATGAATATGCGGCTTTCTTTCAATCAATTTCCCTGTTTTTTCATCATTAATATATTTTACTTTAGGAATATGTGCCTCCGCATAAAAACAATACTCGTCAGAATGATACGCATTCATCAGCAGATTTTTATACTCTTGAGTAACTTTTTGAAGTATCTCAGAAGAAATAGAAGACTCATAAAAAGAAAGCGATATGTGAATATACCGCTCCTGTCCTTTATCAGTAATTGAATGAATAACATGATTAAGGTGTTCAATGTTACCCTCTAAAATTAATCGGTTATCCAGTTCATCACGGTTTAAAGCGCGCCCTTGCTTGATACCATTAACCAGATAATCAACAATGCCTTTATTTCCGCCATCAATTCTACTTATCATGTTCAATACCTGATAAAAGATTATCGCTAATGGTATTAAGAGTAGTTAGCCATCGAATTAAACGTTGCTCTGTTATCATCCCGTCTTGATAAGCAGTATTAATCTGCTTCGCGATCTGATTAATGTTATTGCTGGTTTTATTAAAGTAAAAAAGCAGACGGTCATATTTTTCTGAATTAATTTTATTATGAATATCGGGATCTAACTGCTTGGTTAACAATAATCGGAAAAACTCAGACTTTGATAAACCGAGCGTATCGATGACTTCTTTGAACGGCGCATACTCTGATTCTGTCAGTCTGAATGTAATATGAATATTTTTGTTATCTTTTTTCATAGGCTCGTAGAGCCTCCATTTTTACTATAGTTAAAATGTATGGGGTTTAAGGGGTTTACCCCTTAGCACGTCGATTGTAGCAAACATTTTAATGTTTGTGTACAATCGCCCTCTTTTTTAAAAATATATTTATACTTTATGCAATCTCTTTTAATCTTCATTCAAGATTTAATAATCGCTATTAATAGCTAATAATCTTTATTATTCTTTTTTATGAGAAAAAATAATGATATTTTCTTTATTATTCTTTGTTAATCTTATATAGTATTATTTAATCTCCATTAAACAAAAAAGGCAAGCTATGGATGATTTTTACAATAAATTAAAAAAAGATATCTTATCTTTTATCAGTCAGGATGGTGTAGATCTTACCAAGAAAGGTGCAATAACAGGTTTAGTGAGGTATATCTATGATAGTTTGACAGAAGCTATGCTTTATTCTCCTTTATCAGTTCTGATTAATACCCTTAATAACGATAAAGAAATTAATATAACATTAAATTACAAATCAGTTTTTGGAGCCGTAAAACGGTTATCTGAAAACAGGAAAAACACTCTTAAAACGAATAAAAATGATATTAGTCAATCACAAATAAGAAAGGAAAAAATCACAGAAAAAACAAAAAAACTAACCATTGATGAAGAGTTAAATGCATTAGGCATTAATAAAAATACCTTTATGAGTTATCGCTCTATTTGTTATAATGAAAATCTGGCATTAAGAGCAATAAAACATAACATATCATTAGACGAACTGGAAAAGCAAAAATTTTCTAATTTTGCTCAAGCTAGTGCTTGGATAAGCGCAAAGATAAATAATTTTTAAAAGAGGATTAAAATGTTCTTAAAATTAGCCATTATGAATAATAGCGGGAATGTCGGTAAATCCACCATTTGCCAAACGATGTTACTACCAAGATTAGAAAACGCTGAAATTGTTAGAGTCGAAACAATTAATAATGACGGCACAAGTGATGAAAAAATGTCCGCAAAAGAATTTGATGAAATAATGAAGAAAATAGATGAAACCGATGTATCAATTATTGACATTGGAGCGTCAAATATTGAAACATTTTTTGTCAAAATGAATGATTATAAAGGAAGTCACGATCTGATAGATTATTATCTAATCCCAGTCCTACCAGCCAAAAAACAGCAACTTGATTCAATTTCAACGGTTGAATCATTAATTGATCTCGGTGTCGAGATTGATAGTGTTAAATTTATATTTAATATGGCAAACAAAGATAAATCAATAGAAAAACAATACCCCCTGATTTTTGAAAATTCAAACTGCTCAAAAATCGCCTATAACAATAAACAGTCTGTCATTTATCAGACAGATTTATTTGACGTGCTTTCTAAAAACAAATTGAACTATGACGATGTTTACAACGATAACCGTGATTTCAAATCGTTAATACGTTCTGCTTCCAGCCGTGAAGAGCGAAGCGAACTTTCTAATCTAAGAGCAATAAAAATGTTGATGAATGGATTTAACGCTGATTTAGATGTCGCTTTTCATAATTTAAATTTAGTCAATGCTTAAAAGGTAATGTTATGAAAGATAATTTTGATAATTTTGATGATTTAAAGGATGCAAAAATTAAGGCGTTTTTAGAAGATTACATTGAGGTTGAAAAGAAAATAGATGACTTGAATAACAATCTCAACAAACAAATGCAATTAGTTAATCAATTAACGTCAGTTTTGCCAGACAAAGTAAAAGCGGAACTCGATAAAATACCTGAATCAATTAGTGAAGCACAACGAAAACAAATTGAAATCAGCATTAAAGAATTAACCAATCAGTTAAATAGTATTGATTTAGCTATAAAAGGACTCCCTACCGATCTCGATCAACAGGTGGAAAACTTACGGGCGATTACTAGTGAATCAAGGGCAGCTATCGAAGAAAAAGCCAAAGAGATTGACATGAAGATTGACTATCAAAACTCAACCTCTCTCAGCATCTTATCAAAATCGATGCTTGAATCGGTTTCTCTCTTTCAAGATCATCTCAACAAGGCTAAAGAAAATGTACTCAAAACGATTGAAGTCGATATTGGCAATCATTTAAGAGAAAATGAAAGCACTCTACGGCAAACTGCTTGGATGATTATTGGGGTGACGGTCGCGATTAACCTCATCAGTTTAGGGGCAATGTATTTTTTGCGGTGATAGTGGATAGGTCTGCACTGGATTTTTTAGCGTAGACCTGATTACTTGAATTTTTGCTTATTTCGCCGTGCTAAACGTTGCAAATTATCCTCAACATCCGCTTGGGTGACCTCTCCAGCTATCTGACCTTCTTTGTCATAACGACTAACCCCTAACTGGAAAAGTGCGCGATAATTAGCGTGATGTCCAATACTGCCTAAACAGGCTCTTAAACGCCTTCTGGCTATTGGTAAGTTTTTTTCCTTCACTTCTTGCCACATATCTTGCTGTATACCAATTTTCATTGGGCGCAACTTGTCATCGGGAAAAAGATTAGGCCAAAATGTGGTTATCTGTGAGATGGCTTCTTCTAACGGCAATCGCTTTTTAGGCGGTGTCAGTGGTTTTGGAATTTTAACCTTCACTGCCTGTTTAGGTTTTTCAACCACCTTTTTGGGTTGCTGTTTTGCTACTTTGGGAGGATGAGGCTTTTTTGCCTGTTTTTTGGGCGTAGCATTGACCCAGACCTTTTTACCGTAAACAGCGGTACTTGAGGTCTGTTCTTCCTGTGAAGCCTTTCTTGGGCGATTGAGGCTTAACTTTTTTCGTTCTGTCATCGTTTAATCTTTAAACAGGTTGCTCATTTCAGTATCAGTTAAACCCGTAAATTTCATCACCGATTGCCTGTCCATGCCTGTTATTAGCATTTGTTTTGCTATCTCAAGTTGAGCTTCAAGTTTACCTTCTTGACGGCCTTCTGCTTTACCTTGTTGCATACCTTGTTGCATACCTTTCTGGATTCCGATCTCTTCAATTTGTTGAGCAATAGTCATAAGTGCTCCTTCGTGTTTTTCTGATTGCTTGGCTATCTCGGTGATAAATTCCATTGGCTTTTGAGCGTTACCTTCTTGGATGAGATAATTAAACAGGGTGATAACTTGATTATCCGTATAATAATTATACGACAGCAGTGTCACAATTTCATCAAAAAGCTCTGTCATATCCCTTCGGCGAATGTGCTTCTGTATCAGCGTTAACAAAGCCATTCGCTTATGTCGCATAATCTCACCATCTTCAAGTGTGGTGACATCGGCTAACTTAAAGGGATTGGTATAAATACGCTCTGCTAGTTTTCTATCATGAAAACAGTCCAACCAATTCGTGCTATAGGGGTGAGGACTTTGTTCACCACAATAAAAGAGTATTGGGAATACCAATGGTAATTGCTTATGTCCGGCCTCTAGATGCTTATGCATTGCCGACATACTATAACGCATCAATCGCCAAGCCATGAGCTTATCAGGGGTGGATTGGTGCTCAATTAAAACATAGATATAGCCACTTCCCTTCGTGGTACTGACTGAGTAAAGAATATCACTCTGGTAATTTTTCATC
>NZ_AUCC01000138.1 GCF_000429565.1 Arsenophonus nasoniae DSM 15247 | reverse complement strand
CAATCAAAAATCATTATTGCGGCGGATAATGATGTTAAGCCCGATGAAGCCAATATTGGCAAGATTAAAGCGGAGAAAACCGCAAAAGTGGTTAATGGTTGGGTCACCATACCGCCAACCAAAGAAAAAGCTGATTGGGATGATTACCGTCAGCAACATGGGATTGAGGCAGCAAAACAGGCGTTTATAGAGGGGGCGTATCAAGTTGAATTTGATGAAGTAACCGATTTTGATCCCTACGAGCTAGGAAGTGGAGAAGTGATTACGGCTAACGAACTCGCTTTACTTCAAAAGATGAATGGCATTTATACCCATGTTACGATCGGCGGAAAACACAGAGTTGTCACCCTTAAACCTTGTCAAGTTAATGGATTAATGCATACCTTTGAGGAATTAGCGCAATTTAAAAACTATTTCCTGCATGAAGGGCGCATTGCCAAAAAGCTATCATTAGGTGATGCCTGGTTAAAATGGAAAGGGAAGAACTATAAACCTAATGGAGTCGGTTTTTACCCTGAACCGTCAAAATGTCCTGATACTGTCTACAACCTGTATATGGGGTTATCGGTTAAACCTGTTGAGGGGGATTGTAGCCTTTATTTAAATCATATCCGCCACATAATTTGTTCAGGTGATGAAATAGCGTATCAATATGTAATTGCATGGATGGCGCATTTAATCCAGAAACCGGATGAAAAACCGTCCGTGGCTATCGCTATGAAATCGGTCAGAGGGGCAGGAAAAGGAACTTTTGTAAAGCCATTACTCCAAATTTTAGGGCAATACGGCGTACAGGTTAACGGTGCAGAGCACCTTACCGCAAAGTTCAATGCCATGTTAGCAAATAAATTGTTGGTATTTGCTGATGAAGCGACAGTAGCCAGTGCTAAAGATGGCGAAAAACTCAATGGCATTATTAGTGAATCTACGTTTAACCTTGAGCGGAAAGGAATTGATCCTGAGCCAATGGCTAATTTTTCACGTTTGATATTTGCAAGTAATAGTACTCAGGCATTGAAGGCAGGAATAAAAGAGAGGCGATATTTAGTATTAGAGCCTGACGGCAGTAGAGCACAAGATAAAAGCTATTTTGATAACTTATACCAATGGGTGAATGATAAAGGTGCAGCCAAGCTACTTTATTATTTACAGCATTATGATATTTCAGGTTTTGATCGCCACCGCGCACCGAAAACCGAGGCACTTAAAGAAGAAATACTCTTTGGTTTAACGGGGTTATATGCTTACCTGTATGCCGAATTATCAAAAGATGAACCGTTTGATCGAAAGGTACGAATTCCAGTAACTGAATTAATCGATAACTATTTATTCTGGTGTAAAAGTAATGGTGAACCGGAAACCGAAGCCGCCGCCCGTAGTCGCGTTGGGAAAACGATGATCAGAATGGGGCTAAATAAACTAGGACGTAGGGGATGCGGTATAGGAATTGTTTATGAACTACCGAGTGTTGATGAATTACGGATCAGATTTGCCGATATGATTGGTATGGAGTTAAAAGATGTATTCTAAAAGCTAAGATCCCCTAAAAATAAAATTTCCGGGTTACCTTCCTTGTCCAAGGAGAGCGATAATTAAATTTTAAATCGATGTTATCTACTCTAACGCGGTGCTTAGTTCCTAGGCTCAATCAATGTGTACAGGTTCTTAGTGGTATTTAGGGGTATTTTCATCTACCTGTACATAGTTAACTTATTGAAATTAAATATATTTATTTCTGTTTGTACAGGTAGTATAGGTTTTTTGGAATTTTTCAGCTAGGGCGTATTTTGACTGTATAAATTTACTGATTTTGGAAATCGGATAAATTAAATAGGTCATGACGACGGTGACCAAGCATGAATAAATAATAGGTATGCGAATGAAAAAAACAGAAAAGCAAGTGTGTATTTTAAAGCTGATGGTTATTGCGTTAAATGAAGCTATTAAATCAGGACACTTTGATTTGAACGGGCGATCAGCTGATGATAGAACAAAAAATAGACATGGATATCGTGAATTGATTATTGCTGGCAGACGAACAATTATTAATTGGTTTGATCTGGGTTATGATGAATTACGTATTAGTGTTTGGTGGAACTACCAGCCCGAAATGATACCAGCCAAAAGCAAAAGATTTGTGGAAAGCTTCCCACCACGGTATTCAATGCCTCAAGTTTATAGACCTTTTTTCAAATATATTTTATGGGCATGCGGTAGCTGCCATTTTGAGAGAAGAACAGGAAAATTCATCTACGGTAAGGAGGGGTGTCAATTTTTTGATATTTATATCAATGAAAACGCTATCTTTTATTTAGATGAAATACCATCAGAAGAGCCACAAGGGTACGCGACTCATCGTTTTATTCAGAATTCAAATCAATAAAGATAGTCATAACAGATTACTCACTATGTCATTAGAAATTTTCTTGATGAATTGAATATTCTAGCAAGGGGTCAATTTGACCACTTGCAGTAAATCAAAGGGTTAGCGGGTTATTTCGAGGTCATCACAACAGTGACCTAGGAGAATGATAAATTGATAAGAACATCTGTTAAATTTTTAGCTGATGATATTTGATAAATAACTAATGTAAAGTTGCGTAAATTATTGGTTCTCATGTTTTCTCATCTTTTTTGCCTTCCTGTGAGGTTGTTTCCTGTTATTTTTCATCATGTTAAATTGAGGTTCCTGATTCATGCAGGTGTATTTTGAAATATTCATGGTTACTAAAAGCGGTTAAGGTTTATATCACCTTCCCTTAGTCGCTTTTTTTCTGCATGTTCAGTTAAGACAATCACTGCATGCAGGAGCCAACCTTGAAAAGACTACTTGAATTACGTCAGCAAAAAGCCGATTTAACGGCACAAATGCGATCAATGCTGACATTAGCAGAAACAGAAAAACGAACACTGACCGAAGATGAAGCTAAAAACTTTGATGCGTTGCGTCATCAGTCGGAAACCCTCAATACTGAAATTGCCCGTTATGAAGCGCTTGCTGATGAAGAAAGAACATTAGCGGCAAAGCCTGTACAAAAAGAACAGGGAAATGATGCATTAAGGCATTATGTTTTGACAGGGGAAACGCGCGGACTTTCGACTGGGGTTCCGGCTGATGGTGGCTATACTGTTATTCCTGAACTAAATAAACAGATTATGCAACGTCTTAGTGATGAGTCCGTCATGCGTAAAATCTGTACTATCAAGACCACTCACAGCAACGAATATAAGCAACTGGTTTCTGTTGGTGGGGCGGTGATCAATCACGGTGAGGAAGGCAAAGCGCGCACCGAAACCGCAACCCCTAAACTGGAAGAAGTGAGTATCAAATTATTCCCTGTCTATGCTTATCCTAAAACCACTCAGGAAATCTTAGATTTTAGTGATGTCGATATTTTAGGCTGGTTAACCCGTGAAATCGCTGACACCTTTGTTGATACCGAAGAAACCGATTTAGTCAGTGGTAACGGTACAAAGAAAGCAAAAGGCTTTTTAGCCTATCCCCGTGATACGAAAGCCGATAAAGACCGCAGCTTTGGCACATTGCAAAAGCAGGAAGTGACCAAACTGGAAGCTGATAGTCTGATTGACCTGAAATTCACGCTAAAGAACAAATATCGCAAAAATGCCGTATGGGTAATGAACTCAAACACCGCTGCCAAAGTACAAAAATTGAAAAATGGTAATGGTGATTATATCTGGCGTGAACGGTTACAAGTGGGTGACCCTGATAGTCTGTTAGGTTTATCGGTTCATTACCTTGAGTTTATGGATGATGATGTGATAGCGCTGGGTGACTTCAAACGCGGTTACACCATTGTTGACCATCAGACAGGCACTCGTACACGGCCTGACAATATTACTGAGCCTGGCTTTATCAAGATCCATACTGATAAATATCTCGGCGGTGGATTAGTCGATTCCAATGCAATTAAAGTGCTTGAGGTCAAGGCGAAAGGAGCCGGAGTCTAATCCCTCTGGTCATTTATCCATGAAATCAACCGATTTTGAAATACGCACGGCAAGCCTGTCTGCTGATGAAAAAAGGCTAACAGGATATGCAGTTAAGTGGAATAGCCGCTCACAACTGTTGTGGGGTGAATTTATTGAAACCTTCGCCCCGTATGCGTTTAAAAACAGTCTAGGAAAAGGAACAGATACACGATGTTTGTATGAACATGATGTGACCAATCTGTTAGGGCGTACCGCGTCGGGTACGTTAAAACTGGCTGAGGATGAAACGGGGTTACGGTTCGAACTTACACCACCAGATACGCAATTAGGCCGAGATGTTCTGACACTGGTTGAACGGGGGGATATATCCGGTATGAGCTTTGCGTTTAGGACGATAAAAGACCATTGGGAAATTGGCGTAAAACCTTATCTTAGAACGGTGATTGAGGCTGAATTGCTCGAAATTACGATCACCAGTTTACCCGCTTACCCTGAAAGTGGTGTCGAAATTGCCAAGCGTTCACTCAATGCTAATCGCTCCAAACCCACGCATTTGTACAATCGGTGGCTACAATTATCTGAGGTGGAATAATGTGGCCATTCAGACATAAAAAGGCAGAAGAACGCAGCTTTAGTATTGATGAGTTCCTGTCACTGGCTGGCATTCCTAACAGTCGGTCAGGCGAATATGTCTCACCGATCACCGCAGAAGGCTTACCCGCTGTTATCAATGCCGTTACGGTGATTAGTGAAGCGGTGGCGACGATGCCCTGTTTTTTATATCGGGTACACAATGATAAAGGTATGGAATCACGGGAATGGCTAAGTAACCACGTGGTAGATTATTTGCTCAATGAAAAACCAAATGATTGTCAAACACCTTTCCAGTTTAAACGAACCCTAATGCGCCATTGCTTACTCAATGGTAATGCCTATGCGCTTATCACATGGGGTAAAGACGGACAGCCCGCTTCATTACATCCTTATCCGCCGAGTG
>NZ_AUCC01000137.1 GCF_000429565.1 Arsenophonus nasoniae DSM 15247 | reverse complement strand
AAGGTGTTTTGAGAAGAGAGAAGAATTTTAGCTTGTTCAAGAGTCTATCCTGACGAGATATTACGCGAAGGAGCGTGAACTGGCGCTGTTGATGGTGAGCACCTACTGAGGTAGGCGAGTGAGCCGAAAGGCTAGCCGAGATGGCAGCGTACTGAAACGGGATAGGTAAAAAAGAATTTGTCTGGCGGCAATAGCGCGGTGGTCCCACCTGACCCCATGCCGAACTCAGAAGTGAAATGCCGTAGCGCCGATGGTAGTGTGGGGTCTCCCCATGTGAGAGTAGGGAGCTGCCAGACTTTAATTATGTTAAGAAAGCCACCTAAGGGTGGCTTTTTGACGTTTTATTGTTTGATTTTATAACGCTTATCTATTCCCTGTATATCTACACTAATAGACTATATAATTAATATATATGAATTGAGTTTTGATATATGTATTCTGATAATCATATTGAATTAAAAAATTATAATACTTTTAGTCTTGATGCCAAGGCGCAAGCAATATACTCAGCTACTTCAGTAGAAGAATTGCTTATGCTATGGAAAAATGCACTATTGAAAGGGTTGCCTGTTTTATTATTGGGCGGCGGGAGTAATGTTCTCTTCATTAGTGATTTTGATGGCCTAGTCATTTTAAATCGGATTACGTCACTGGTGATAACTGAATCATCTCAGGAATGGTTTATTCATGTCGGCGCAGGAAATAATTGGCATCAATTGGTTAAAGAGCTTATAAAAAGTGGCATTTATGGATTGGAAAATATGGCTTTAATACCAGGATCTGTAGGGGCTGCGCCTATACAAAATATCGGTGCTTATGGCATGGAATTTAAAGATGTATGTCACTATGTCGATATTGTTGATATAAATAATGGTAAACAATATCGTTTAGATGCCACTGAATGTCAATTCGGTTACCGAGATAGTATTTTTAAACATAAATATCGTGAAAACTTTGCTATCGTTTCAGTTGGTTTAAAACTTAATAAACTATGGAAACCAATATTAACATATGCTGGTTTGACTTCTTTAACCGCACAAACAGTAACAGCGCAAACTATCTTTGATGCGGTGTGTAAAATGCGGCAAAGTAAGTTACCTGATCCCTGTTTAGTAGGAAATGCGGGTAGTTTTTTTAAAAACCCCGTTATTTCTCGTATGGCAGCAAATCAAATAAAGGCGCGTTATCCTCGATGTCCAGAATATCCACAAACTAATGGTACAGTAAAACTTGCTGCCGGATGGCTAATTGATCAATGTGATCTGAAAGGTTTTCAGTGTGGTGGTGCAGCGGTACATAGCGATCAGGCATTGGTTTTAATTAATAAAAATAACGCCACTGGAAAAGATATTGTAGATTTAGCGCGTTATATTCAAAAAAAAGTTATAGAAAAATTTGCTATTACGCTAGAACCAGAAGTGCGTTTTATTGGTAAATATGGAGAAGTAAATGCTATGGATGCTATTTCATGAAAGATGTAAAGACACCTTTAAAACTTATCACAATACTTTCTGATGGTAGTATACATTCAGGTGAGCAGTTAGGTGAATTACTTGGCATGACTCGAGCGGGTATTAATAAGCATATTTATACGCTTCGTGAATGGGGTATTGAGGTTAATACTATAACTGGTAAGGGTTATCAGCTTACTAGAAAAATGGATTTATTAGACTACGAGCGCATCTATGGTTTAGTGAGACGCGGAAATATAATTGTTAAACCGGTTATTAATTCTACCAATCAATATCTACTTGAACGTATTGAACAATTAAGTTCTGGTGATGCTTGTGTTGCAGAATATCAAACAGCTGGTAGAGGGCGGCGTGGTCGCTATTGGGCTTCTCCTTTCGGCTGTAATCTTTATTTATCACTATACTGGCATTTAGATCAAGGGCCGGCAGCTGCCATGGGACTAAGTTTGGTTGCTGGAATTGTAATAGCTGAGACCCTTAATAAATTGAGCGGTAGTAATATAAAAGTTAAATGGCCTAATGATCTTTATCTTAATGAAAAAAAGCTTGCTGGTATCTTAATTGAAATGATAGGTAAAACTGGCGATGCGGCGCATATTGTGATTGGTATTGGTCTTAATATTGCAATGAGTTGCAATTATGAAACAAATATTAATCAAGGATGGATTAATCTTGAGCAGGCTGGTATTCAAATAGAAAGAAATGTGATCGCTGGTCAGATTATTTTGGCATTACGCCATGAATTAGTGGAATTTGAGAAATATGGTCTTGTTCCTTTTATTAAACGTTGGCTGGCGTTGGATAATTTTTTACATAAAAAAGTAAAGTTGCATATAGGTGATCATCTTGAGGTCGGTATCGTGAAAGGAATTAATGAACACGGCGCAATTTTGTTAGAACAAAATGGTGAAATTGTTTCCTATATAGGTGGTGAAATTTCATTACGGCCAGATAATTAGCACAATTGAGTCGAAGTTGATCATCGACCCAATATTTGAAATTATTTTCTTAATCTAACATTTGTAATTGAATGATTAGAGCCTTTAGTCATGATCAAACTGGCTCTTTCTTTGGTTGGTATTATATTCTCTTCCAAATTTATTTTATTAATTTCTTCCCATATTGTTTTAGCCGTTTTGATCGCCTCTTCTTGCTCTAATGTAGAATAATGGTAAAAATAGGCGTGAGGATCGGAGAAGGCGCCTTGGCAGAATTTTAAAAATCGACTGATATACCATTTTTTTAATAAATTTTCTGGAGCGTCAACATAAATGGAAAAATCGACAAAGTCAGATACGAAAACATGATGCGGATCATGCGGATAATCCATACCGCTTTGCAAAACATTCAAACCTTCTAAAATAAGAATGTCAGGCTGTTCAATTAGTTGTTTTTTTCCGGGAACAATATCGTAAGTAAAATGGGAATATACCGGGGCAGTGACTTGCTTAACGCCAGATTTGATGTCAGAAACAAATTTTACCAAACGATGCATATCATAGGATTGCGGAAACCCCTTTTTTTTCATTATTCCACGTTCGTTTAAAATCCGATTAGGGTATAAAAAACCATCTGTTGTTATAAGATCAACTTTACGATGTTCAGGCCAACGACTTAATAAAGTTTGTAATAGGCGGGCTGTGGTACTTTTACCAACCGCAACACTGCCTGCAATACCGATGACATAAGGTACTTTAGTACCATTAGTACCTAAAAACTGTTCTAAAACGGTTTGCCTACCTAAATTTGAACTGATATAGAAATTAAGCAGTCTTGAAATAGGAAGATAAATTTTATTTACTTCATCCATTGAAATTTCATCATTAATACCCTTCAGTTCCAGTAGTTCTTTATCCGTTAGTAGCTCTAGTGGAACAGAATCACGTAAAGTCGCCCAATGTTCACGGTCAAATTCTAAATAAGGTGTTATTGAAAAGTTTTGTTGTTGTTTCATAAGTCAACATTTACCTGTGTACAGGTTGTCATAATCATTCATAACCAATAAAAAATAGATTGCATAATAACGATTGAATATCTTTAGGCGTAGCGTTTTTTCTATTTTTTTGTATCAAATAAATAATTGATCACAATTTATCCATTTTTATTTTTAGTAATAAAATAATATTGTATGATTTACGATATGTTTTATTAGTGAGAAAAATTTGATGTTGTTTTTCACTAGAGTAAATAGTAAATAAAAAATTTAGCACTGTTGAGTATTTAAACATTTACTATAGAAAAAAACAGCAAAAATGGCTAAAGTGGATACTTTATAAGCAAAAAAACAATTTTTTTAATTTTTTTGTTGCAACATGCGCGTTCTCTACCTAGAATGCGCAGCACCTGATGCCGGCATAGCTCAGTTGGTAGAGCAACTGACTTGTAATCAGTAGGTTCCGAGTTCGACTCTTGGTGCCGGCACCATTAAAAATTTGGATATAAGTAAAAGGTGGGATTCCCGAGCGGCCAAAGGGAGCAGACTGTAAATCTGCCGTCACAGACTTCGAAGGTTCGAATCCTTCTCCCACCACCATAAAGTTTCATCTTAAGTGTTCAGCTTAAAATGCTACCTCATGCAAAATACTTAAGATAAAATTTGCAGCTGATTAAAGTCAGGTAGCCGAGTTCATCGCGGGCATCGTATAATGGCTATTACCTCAGCCTTCCAAGCTGATGATGCGGGTTCGATTCCCGCTGCCCGCTCCAAGATGTGCTGATATAGCTCAGTTGGTAGAGCACACCCTTGGTAAGGGTGAGGTCGGCAGTTCGAATCTGCCTATCAGCACCACTCCTAGAAAGTGTTCTTAATTGTTCCCTGATTTTTTTCCTGCGATAAAACAAGCAACGAATATATGATTTTCACTGCTTGGTTAATGTGGTGTAACCACCGATTCCGTGTCTTAGAGGGACAATCTAATGTCTAAAGAAAAATTTGAACGTAAAAAACCGCACGTTAACGTTGGTACAATCGGCCACGTTGACCATGGTAAAACAACTTTAACCGCTGCAATCACCACCGTATTAGCGAAAACTTATGGCGGTAATGCGCGTGCATTTGATCAAATTGATAATGCACCAGAAGAAAAAGCGCGCGGGATCACTATTTCTACTTCTCACGTAGAATATGATACACCTACCCGCCATTATGCTCATGTAGATTGCCCAGGCCACGCGGATTATGTGAAAAACATGATCACCGGTGCGGCACAAATGGACGGCGCAATTTTAGTGGTAGCGGCAACCGATGGTCCAATGCCACAAACGCGTGAGCATATTTTATTAGGTCGCCAAGTAGGTGTTCCTTATATCATCGTTTTCCTGAATAAATGTGATATGGTTGATGATGAAGAGTTGCTAGAACTGGTTGAAATGGAAGTGCGTGAGCTGCTTTCTCAGTATGATTTCCCAGGCGACGACACGCCAGTAATCAGAGGTTCAGCGTTGAAAGCGCTGGAAGGTGTTGCTGAGTGGGAAGCGAAAATTATTGAGTTAGCGGAAGCGTTAGATAGCTATATCCCAGAGCCAGAGCGTGCAATAGATAAACCTTTCTTGTTGCCAAT
>NZ_KE386921.1:574-5124 GCF_000429565.1 Arsenophonus nasoniae DSM 15247 | reverse complement strand
ATTTTCAGAACTGGCGGATTAAAGAGATTATAGATAAAAGTCCTGTTTACTATACCGATGGTGAGCCATGTGATATTCCCGCATCCACATGGCTAGATGTGAGGGTGGAGATGCCCGTTGATTCAATCTGGAATCAACATCAAGCACAAAACGAATAGCCCCATCACAGGGGCATCCTATTAGCAGCGTTGAGGGAAGTTGTTAACCTTAGTTTGTTGTTATCGCTACCAGTGCAAAAATAATCCATCCAGAGTAAAAATGGCAGTTTTAGGGTACTGCTGATGATTACGTTGGAGATCAAAGTAGAGATTTCGGTTTTACATCGCTAGGAATGTCTAAACGTTCGATTAAGCGATGGCTGCAAAAAAACTAGTTTTACTACGTTGATAAAGCAATTTTAGGAAACAGTCCTTATAAATGCATTATTTTTCCCCCGTATTAGGCAGATCAATATAATATCCCATTAATTCAGAGACATAAGAATAGCAAATTAAATAGATTGGTAGCAACAGACCAACTCTCCTTTATTGCGTCACAACAACCCACCCTTCCTACAATTCACCAACTGCTCATTGTCATGAGGAACGGCGCAGTGGCTTTATTTTAGCAGAGGTCATTATGGCATCCATCACACACTTGAATCGGTGCAAAGCAAAAGGCAAAACATTTTATTAGAGGCGATAAAAAATGCTGTCGGTAAGTATTTTCAGTAGAAGAGAGGTTTAATATGGAGGATATATTTCTGACTGTAAAGGAGACAAGTGAAAAATTAAAGGTCTCCGAAAAAACGATTAGAGATAAAGCCGTAAATGGAAAAATACCAGCATACAAGATTTTTGGTGAATGGCGCTTTAGCAGAAATGAAATTGATACTTTTATCCTGAACCAAAAAAACACGTCTTGTAAAACAGATCAATATATAGGTGATCATATATGTCAAAGCAAATCGTTTCAACATACAAGCGCGGGGAAATTTGGTGGTACTCCTTCACAACGCCAAACAAGCAACGAATACGCAAGTCTGCTAAAACTACCAATCAGCAAGAAGCTAAAGAATTAGCAGCGCTAGAATATAATAGCTATTGGCGAAATGAAAAATTAGGAGATGTAAGTTTTCATACATGGCAAGAAGCAGTGCTTTTGTGGCTTAATGAAAAACCTGAGCGTAAAGAAAATCGTAATATGTTATACGGACTTAGATGGCTAGATCAATACCTAGGCAAAACCAAGCTCATTGACATTAACAAATATTTAATTGATGAAATCAAAAAAACAAAACAAATCTCAGGAGTAAAAAATCGCACTGTAAATGCAGTGTTACAACAAATTAGAGTTGTGCTTAAATGTGCATATGAGCATGGATTATTAGATAAAATACCGCCGATTAAATTGTTGAAAGAACCAACCCGAAGAATACGTTGGTTAACAGAATATGAAGAAAAACGTTTAATGGTAGAACTACCGGAGCATCTGAAGCCTATTGTTAACTTTGCTTTGAATACAGGGTTACGTATGTCCAATATTACAAATTTAAAGTGGTCACAGGTTGATATCAATAGACGCCAAGCTTGGATTCATGCAGATGAATCAAAAACAAACCAAGCTATTGGCATTCCTCTGAATCAAGCTGCTTTAACAATAATACGGGAACAGCAAGGACATCACAGAGAGTATGTTTTTACTTATCAAGGGAATAGAATAAAAAACGCAGGTGCTAAAGGATGGCGAAAAGCAGTTTATCGAGCAGGGCTGGGCGATTTTCATTTTCATGACCTGCGTCACACATGGGCAACTCGCCACATAATGGCAGGAACCCCACTATACGTTTTACAAGAGCTGGGAGGCTGGAGCAAGGCAGACACCGTACGTAAATATGCACACCTTTCAACACAATTTTTGCAGCAACACGCTGAACGCATCGTTACTAGTGGCACAGATTTGACACAGAATAAGAGTTAAAAAAATATGAGGCCTACTTTTGGCCTCTTATCTTATTGAATAACATTAAAAATTTGGTGGAGCTAAGCGGGATCGAACCGCTGACCTCCTGCGTGCAAAGCAGGCGCTCTCCCAGCTGAGCTATAGCCCCTAACCAAAGCCTGTTAGGCGAGCGCATGATATGCAAGCTGAATAAAACTGTCAATCGATTAATATGAAAATAGCGTTTAACCGTTGAAAAAATGGTCATAAAGTCGGGTATAAAGAAAAAAGGCACAATAATAATGTGCCTTTGAGCTAATTTAATTCCATTAATTAGCGCTATTTTCACGCTCTTTAATATAAAGCAAAGCATTATCAATGCGTTTTAATGAACGAGTCTGGCCAATAGCATGTACAGTGGCATCAACACTCGGTGATTGGCCTGTTCCTGTCACGGCAACCCGTAGTGGCATACCCACTTTTCCCATCCCAATTTCAAGTTCTGCCGCCGTTGATTCAATTGCCTGATGGACATTTCCACATGTCCAATTGCTAATCGTTGCCAATTTTGCCCGAACAGTTTCTAAAGGTAAGTACGCTATTGGGCGTAGATGCTTTTTCGCTGCCTCGGCGTCGAACTCAGCAAAATCCTGATAAAAATAGTGACATGATGCGGCTATTTCTTTTAAGGTCTTACAGCGTTCACCGAGAAGCTTGACTAAATCTGCTAAGCTTGGCCCTATTTGGGTATCAATAGCTTGCTGCTCAATGTGCCATGCTAAATGAGTCGCAACATATTCGGCAGGTAGTGAATTGATATAATGATGATTAAGCCATAATAATTTGTCGGTATTAAAGGCACTGGCGGATTTGCTAATCGCATCTAGAGAAAAATAACTGATCATTTCATCACGGCTAAAAATTTCTTGATCGCCATGGGACCATCCGAGACGCACCAGATAATTTAATAAGGCTTCGGGTAGATAACCGTCATCGCGGTATTGCATAACACTAACTGCCCCATGACGTTTAGATAATTTTTTACCATCATCACCTAAGATCATTGAAACATGCGCATATACAGGTATTGGCGCGCCAAGGGCTTTTAATATATTAATTTGCCGTGGAGTATTATTAATATGATCTTCACCACGGATCACATGAGTGATTTTCATATCCCAGTCATCAATAACAACACAGAAATTATAGGTAGGAGAGCCATCGGTACGGCGTATAATAAGATCATCAAGCTCAAGATTACTAAATTCAATAGGGCCACGGATTTGGTCTTCAAAAATCACAGCGCCTTCTTGGGGGTTACGAAAGCGCACTACGTGAGGCTCATTCGGTGTATGATTATGAGCATGATCGCGGCAGCAGCCATCATAACGAGGTTTTTCGCCTCTAGCCATTTGCTCTTCACGTAAATTGTCTAGCCGTGTTTTAGAACAATAACAGCGATAAGCTGTCCCGGCGCTAAGCATTTGATCGATAACAGCATGATAACGGTCGAAGCGTTTAGTTTGGTAGTAAGGACCTTCATCCCAATTTAAACTTAACCAGTTCATTCCATCCATTATGGCGTCAATGGCAACTTGTGTTGAACGCTCAAGATCGGTGTCTTCAATACGTAAGACAAACTCGCCGTTATTATGTCGACTATATAGCCATGAATAGAGTGCAGTACGAGCGCCGCCGACGTGAAGATAACCAGTTGGACTTGGTGCAAAACGGGTTTTTATTTTATTCATTAGGATTGCCTTAATGACCTTTTTTATATCAAATCTAGTCAGTGATAAATTTACAATCCGTTATTTTATCACTGCAACTTAATTCCTCAATGCTATTAGCACGATATTCATACTTTATTTTGCTAATTTAGCAGTAAAAATGCTTAATTTTTCCTGATAGGATCTAGACTAAATAAGTTTAAATAAATATTATTTTGCGTCGATAATATTAGGTGCATCTTGCTTAATTTTGCAACGAACGAATATTTTCCTTTGAAAAACCGTTGACTCATGCAGAACTATCCCTATAATGCACCTCCATCACGACGGGCGATTAGCTCAGTTGGTAGAGCATCTCCCTTACAAGGAGGGGGTCATCAGTTCGAATCTGGTATCGCCCACCAATTGTTGTGATGATTTTATTATGATTGGGCGATTAGCTCAGTTGGTAGAGCATCTCCCTTACAAGGAGGGGGTCATCAGTTCGAATCTGGTATCGCCCACCAATCATAATTAAGAATCATGCTTAAGTAAAAGTGTTGTCTGTTTGTTATGAATGGGCGATTAGCTCAGTTGGTAGAGCATCTCCCTTACAAGGAGGGGGTCATCAGTTCGAATCTGGTATCGCCCACCAATCATAATTAAGAATCATGCTTAAGTAAAAGTGTTGTCTGTTTGTTATGAATGGGCGATTAGCTCAGTTGGTAGAGCATCTCCCTTACAAGGAGGGGGTCATCAGTTCGAATCTGGTATCGCCCACCATTCAGGTCAGAAATACAGCATTATTTGTTTAAGTTATTTATAATATGTTTTGCTATTAATAGGGTCGTTAGCTCAGTCGGTAGAGCAGTTGACTTTTAATCAATTGGTCACAGGTTCGAATCCTGTACGACCCACCAT
>NZ_KE386921.1:0-410 GCF_000429565.1 Arsenophonus nasoniae DSM 15247 | reverse complement strand
TTGCAATGAGAGTACAGGATGAGAAGCTGTGTAGGTTCGAGCCGAGCGTAGCGAGACAGCGTTGTGCAAAGCACAACGACCCGCAGGGCGAGGCCATAGGCCGAGTAATCCTGTACGACCCACCATCGATATGCTCTCATCAACGATGATTTCCTACCTAACTTTGGCGAAATTACGCAAATCATTCTACAATCATTAACATAGAGATATATTTATTTACTTGAAAAACTATTAGATAAAAATAGAGTAAGTGGGATAGCTTGTAAGTTAGAGTGTCACCGATCATGCAAAACTGATCCACTAACGATCATCTAAAACTGATCCACTTGGTATTATTCGCACATTTTTGTACGGATAATTTATGTTAACCAAGGAGATATTTGTGGATATTCATGTTCGCTTTGCACAAG
>NZ_AUCC01000134.1 GCF_000429565.1 Arsenophonus nasoniae DSM 15247 | reverse complement strand
AAATCACTAAACTCAATAATATCAAGCAGGCCTGCTTGAGCAAAATGTTTGTCTAGGAGTAAGTATGACCACCTTTAAAACTGAAGCACAATTTGAGCAGGCCTTTATTGAGGTACTTACCCAAAAGGGTTGGGAACCAGAGATTCTAAAAAACAAAACTGAAGCGGAGTTATTGCATAACTGGGCAACCATTTTGTTTGAAAACAACCGCCAACAAGACAGATTAAACGATGTGCCGTTAACTGACACCGAAATGCAGCAAATTATTGAGCAAATCAAAGAACTGAAAACGCCGCTCAAACTCAACGGGTTAATTAATGGTAAAACCGTCGCCATTAAACGCGACAACCCTGCCGATACCTTGCATTTTGGCAAAGAAATCAGCTTAAAAATATACGATCGCCAAGAAATCGCCGCAGGACAAAGCCGCTACCAAATTGTTCAGCAGCCCAAATTTGAACGCGGGAGCCCTTTGCGTAACGACCGACGTGGCGATGTACTATTACTGATCAATGGTATGCCAGTGATCCATGTCGAGCTAAAGCGTAGCGGTATTCCGGTTAGCCAAGCAGTGAACCAAATTGAAAAGTACAGCGCAGAGGGCATATTCAGTGGTTTGTTTTCGCTTATCCAAGTATTTGTGGCTGTGGAGCCAGACGAGACCAAATACTTTTCCAACCCCGGGCTAGACGGCAATTTTAACCCCGACTATCAGTTTAACTGGGCCGATTTTAATAACGAACCCATGAACTATTGGAAAGACATCGCCTCTACCTTGCTTTCTATCCCTATGGCGCACCAGTTGATTGGTTTTTATACCGTCGCCGACGATACTGATGGCGTGCTTAAAGTTATGCGCAGTTATCAGTATTACGCCGCCAATGCGATATCTGACAAAGTGTCTAAAACCAACTGGCAGCAACTGGGTAGCGCTGCCAATAACCCTGATCGTCTCGGGGGCTATGTGTGGCATACTACCGGTTCGGGCAAAACCATGACTAGTTTTAAATCGGCACAGTTAATTGCACAATCGAAAGATGCCGATAAAGTGATTTTTTTAATGGACAGGATTGAGCTGGGTACCCAGTCGCTGACGGAATATCGCAATTTTGCTAGCGATAGCGAAGACGTACAAACTACTGAAAATACTCACGTACTGCTCACCAAATTAAAAAGCAGTGCAACTTCCGATACGTTAATTGTTAGCTCCATTCAAAAAATGAGTAATATTTTTGCGGAAGTTGATGATGATGTAATAGCAAAAAATTCGGCTGACATAGAAAAAATCCGGGCTAAGCGCTTGGTATTTATTATTGATGAAGCACACCGTTCAACGATGAGTGGAGGCAAAGAAAATAAACTAGGCATGTTGGTAAGCATTAAAAAAAAATTCCCTAAGGCACTCTTTTTTGGTTTTACCGGTACGCCGATTCATGATGAAAATAAAATCAATAACAATACTTCCGCTGATGTGTTTGGTAACGAGTTGCATCGCTATAGCATAGCAGATGGTATACGTGATGGTAACGTTTTGGGCTTTGATCCTTACAAAGTGCCTACCTTTAAAGATAGTGACCTAAGGAAAGAAGTTGCATTAGAACAAGCCAAGGCTGGTTCGGTTGCTGATGCGATGGCGGATCCAGCTAAAAAGAAAAAATTTAATCACTTTATAAAAGATGTACCTATGACTGGCTACAAAGATGCCACAGGCAAATACCACAAAGGCATTGAAGACTATGTACCTAAAAGCCAATATTTAACTGTCACCCACCAGGAAAAAGTCGTTAGTGACATCTTAGATAAATGGGATGTGCTCAGCCAAAGCAATAAATTTCACGCGATTTTAGCCACGAATAGTATCGCTGAAGCGATTGACTATTACCGGCGTTTAAAAGCGGCTAAACCTGAGCTAAAAATCTCAGCCTTATTTGATCCTAATATTGATAAGGACGGCAGTGGCGACCATGGTTCCACCTTTAAAGGTGATGGCTTAGACGAAATTATGGCCGACTACAACGCGCGTTACGGTCAGGATTTTGATTTTGCGTGCCATGCAGCTTTTAAAAAAGATGTAGCCAAGCGGCTTGCCCACAAAAAGCCTTACGAGCGCATTCATACCGATCCTTCGAAGCAATTAGATTTACTGATTGTAGTGGATCAAATGCTCACGGGTTTTGACTCTAAATGGCTTAATACCTTGTATTTAGACAAGGTAATTAAATACCAACATATAATTCAAGCATTCTCACGCACCAATCGCTTGTTTGGTCCTGACAAACCCCACGGCATCATTCGTTATTATCGCTATCCACATACCATGGAGCAGCACATTAATGCTGCGGTAAAACTCTATTCCGGCGATAAGCCTATCGGCTTGTTTGTTGACAAGTTAGAAAGCAATATTAAAGCCATGAATGAATTAGTGGATAACATTTCCGAGCTGTTTGTTAGCACCAGTGTTGAGAATTTTGAAAAACTACCAGACGATATAGAAGCCTGTGCCCAATTTGCCAAGTTGTTTAACACCTTTAGCCAGCACCTGGAAGCGGCTAAAGTACAAGGTTTGCATTGGGAACAGTCGGTCTATTCCTTTACTGAAAATGATGTAGAACATGAGGTAACGTTGGCTATAGACGAACAAACTTACCTGAGCCTGGCCCTGCGCTATAAAGAGTTAGTAGGCAAAGGTGATCACGATGTTGCAGGTGGCAGCGATGTGCCTTTTGATATCAGTGGTTATTTAACTGAGATAGATACCGGCAAAATCGATGCCGACTATATGAACAGCCGCTTTGATAAATATTTAAAAGAGCTGAACAAACACCAAAACCCTGCGAGCATTGAATCCACATTAAATGAACTGCACAAGTCGTTTGCAACGCTCACCCAAATTGAGCAAAAGTACGCCAAACTCTTCTTGCACGACTTGCAGCGCGGCGATGTGCAGCTAGTTGAAGGCCATACTTTCAGAGACTACATCAACATCTACAAAGATAACGCTGAAAACGCACAATTAAACGCCGTTGTTAATGCTCTTGGTTTAGATAAAGAACTACTCATAGCATTAATGGTTAATAGTGTTAATGAGAAAAACCTAAACGATTTTGGTCGCTTCGACGCATTAAAAGAATCGGTAGATAAGGTGAAAGCAAAAGTCTATTTTGAAAAACAAGATGGCGTAACCATATCTCTATTTAAATTGAATATACGCATTGATCTGTTTTTAAAGCAGTTTATTTGTAGTAGCTCAGACTTGAGCTGACAGCTACTGTAGTGGTCAAGAACGTAGCACGCTACTTTTTACCTGCGCCCAGGCAGGCAAACAGGCAACGGAATTGTTGTCAGAAAGACTGCATAACATGGAAAAAAAACGATGGTTACGCAGCTAGACGCAGGGTAAATGTGTCTAAAATTAGGAAATTAGGTTAGAAATCACACTATCTGAGGAAATGTTAACTGACCCCAAACACAATAAATCGATTCTCTCTCCTTTTTGCAATAATCGATGGCTTTTGCTCCTCACTTTAAAAGCGATTCAATTTCCTAACCATCAAGTGGATCAGTTTTGCATGATCGGTGACAGGGTTATGGGTTTGATTTTTTTCGCCGTGCTAAACGTTGCAAATTATCCTCAACATCGGCTTGGTTGACTTCTCCGACTATCTGACCTTCTTTGTCATAACGAAACACGCCTAACTGGATAAGTGCGCGATAATCAGCATGATGACAAATACTGCCTAGACAGGCTCTTAAACGCCTTCTGGCTATTGGTAAGCTCTTTTCTTTCACTTCCTGCCACATATCTTGCTGTATACCTACTTTCATTGGACGTAATTGATTTTCAGGAAATAGATTAGGCCAAAACGTGGTTATCTGGGAAATAGCCTCATCTAACGGCAATCGCTTTTTGGGCGGTGTAGGTGGTTTTGGAATTTTAACCTTCACTTCCTGTTTAGGTTTTTCAACCAGCTTCTTGGGCTGCTGTTTTACTACCTTTTGGGGCTTTGGTTTTTTTGCCTGTTTTTTGCGCGCAGGATTTACCCAGACCTTTTTACCGTAAACAGAGGTACTTGAGGTCTGCTCTTCTGGTGAAGCTTTTTTAGGACGATTGAGGGTTAATTTCTGGCGTTCAGTCATGACTTAATCTTTAAACAGGTTGATCATTTCATCATCATTTAAGCCCGTAAATTTCATCACAGATTGTCTGTCCATACCACTTTCGAGCATTTGGCGCGCTATCTTCATCGATGCATGTTTTTCGCCCTTTTGCACCCCATTTTGTTCACCAATTTGAATACCCTTTTGAATTCCTTCTTGAATTCCTTCAATTTTACCTTGTTGTATGCCTTTCTTAATTCCAATTTCTTCAATCTGTTGAGCAATAGTCATAAGTGCTCCTTCGTGTTTCTCTGATTGTTTAGCTATCCCAGTGATAAATTCCATTGGCTTTTTGGCGTTACCTTCTTGAATGAGATAGTTAAACATCGTGATGACTTGATTATCGGTATAATAATTATACGACAACAGTTTAACAATACTATCCAGTAATTCTGTCATATCCCTTCTGCGAATGTGTTTTTGCAGCAATTCTAATAGCGCCATTCGCTTGTGTTGCATGATTTCACCATCATCTAAGGTGGTGACATCGGCTAACTTAAAAGGATTGGTGTAGATACTTTCTGCCAGTTTTCTATCTTCAAAGCAGTCTAACCAGTTCGTGCTATAGGGGTGAGGGCTTTGCTCACCGCAATAAAACAGGATGGGAAACACCAAGGGTAATTGCTTGTTTCCGTCCTCTAGATGTTTCTGCATGGCAGCAAGGCTATAGCGCATTAATCGCCATGCTATGAGCTTGTCAGGTGTGGACTGGTGCTCTATGAGAACATAGATATATCCACTTCCCTTTGTTGTGCTGACTGAATACAGAATATCACTCTGGTAATTTTTCATTTCACTATCGATAAATGAGCCAGATTCCACTTTTAGGCTCTCTAAGTCACACAGCGCTTTAATCTCATCGGGTAGCCAAATGTCGAAGAAGTCTTTTGC
>NZ_AUCC01000133.1 GCF_000429565.1 Arsenophonus nasoniae DSM 15247 | reverse complement strand
TTTTTTCAAAACGTAAATCCATGTCTTTGCGGACATCAGCAATATTGCGATTTACTTCTGCAATATCTTGCTTGGTTGCTACATCAGCAACCTCATGTGACTTACGTACAGCAATAGAAATAGCTTTTGCCTGCTCTTTTGGCAAACCTGCATTCTCTAATGTTTCAACAAATTCTTGAGTATCAAATGCAACCTGACCCATAGGGAATCCTCCTTTTGGGTAAGTATAACGGGTTTAGGGTTCAATCTGCAAAATCTTTCATCAATTAACTTTGAGGAATTTCTACATGCAAAATTTAACTACTGAGCAAATAATTGAGAAATTGAAAAATATCTCCCCTGATTGCCCTAAATGGTTACTCGAAACTGAGCGATTTAATAAAAATAAAAAACTCACAAAAACAGAACAAATGGAATTTGCAGAATATATGGTGAAAACACAGAGAAGTATATTTTCTTTCCGTTACCTTATTTCTTGTTATCAACGCTTTGGTTTTAGTTCAAATGGTCACTATTTGTTCACACATAAAAATGCTTCAATCGAATTAGACAGTGAGGTTATTGAAAACCTACTCATCCATCAAATTGAAAATCCAATCATGCAAGAAAAACCAGGTGAAGGCTTTTTACCCGTCTGGTTTTTTTACAATGCTAACGACGCAAAAGAACAACAAGCAGATGAAAAATGGATACAAAACTTTATCGATGAAGTGATTATCGACGGTCTTAAGCTCTTTGTAACTCAACCTACATCATACACAACTCACTAGAGGACAATCACGATGAAAACTGAATTAATTACTATCGATTCAAATCAATTACCCGTTATTGAGTGGCAAAATGTTCGTGTTGTGACGACTGAAACTCTCGCTTCTGGTTATGGCACTGAAGCCTCAAATATCAGAATGAATTTATCTAATAACAAATCTCGTTTTATTGAAGGCATTCACTATTTCAATGTCACGGGTGAAGCGCTAGCACATTTGCGAGTAAATAATATTTACGCACAAATTTCGAACAAAGCACGGGCTATTACCTTATATACAGAAAAAGGTGCTGCTCGTATGTCAAAAATTGTTGATACCGATGAAGCCTGGTCTTTCTTTGAAAAAATGGAATCTGCTTACTTTAATCAAAAATCATTACCTAGTGACCCAACAACTTTAGGCTTACCTAATTTCCTTGACCCTGCTGAATCCGCAATTGCCTGGGCTGAGCAACACAAAAAAGTTCAACTGTTAGGGGTACAGGTTCAACAACTTGAAACCGAAATCGATAGCCTAAAAAATCTATTCCAGGTTGGGATGACACCCGTTCAGTTTTGCAAGCAGCTTAATGGCGTAAACATTAACCAGGTTAATTTATTTCTCGAATCGCGTCATTTTCTCTACGATGCAGAAAAGGATATCAGCAAGGCTCATGTCTGGCGTGTTCATTCCTATGCGAGAGACACGTATCTAACCGAATCCCCCTTCATCATGACAAACGATTACGGGCAACGTCAGTGTTACAAAATCGTTTTGCTAAAAAAGGGCGCTTCATGGCTATATAACCAATACCTCAAAAGTAAGCTACCGATGAAGAAAGAGTGGAATGGTGAATTCACCCACGACAAATATAGTCAGGTGGCATAAGGGCTAACTATGAACAAAGACAACATCCTGCTAGCGCTGGCAAGACAGGCAGCAAAGTTAGCGATTAATACCCAACGACAAGATATATGGCTCATCGCTTTATCACTGCAACTAAAAGCTTATGGAAAAAATCATCATGCCACTTAAATCAGAAATGGCGAAAAAACGTCATATTAAAGAAAAAATTATCACCCTGCTACTGAACTCACACTTTTCACAAAATGAAATCGAGTTATTACTCACAGAGATTAAAAACAGAAAAAACAGGCTGCTATTTCAGTTCGAGGAGGTCAAATGAATCCTTACGCCATGCAAGACTACTGGTATGAACAGCAACAAGAAATTGCTTATTGGGAAGACAGACTGGACGACGAAATTAACGAACTTGTCCAGCCTGTCTATGATTGCCTTCCTTCCTCAGTGATGCGAAAACTTAATCATGAGGATTTTGAAGATATCTGGAAGGCGCTGTTTGACCATTTTAAAAGTGAAAATCAACATATTTATCACGCACTGAAACAACAATAGAGATCATCATAAATAATTAGCGAGGTTGATTGTGAAACCTGGAATTTATTACAACATGCCAAGCAACGATTATCACGCAAATGAAGCGATAGGTTCAACGACAGTAAAAGCGATTAGCGTGAGTCCGGCAAATTTATATTTCAATCCATTTAAAGGCAGTAAATCAGCGCATATTGGATCTGCTGTTCATGCTGCCCTACTTGAGCCAGATATTTTTGAAAAGGATTTTATTTTAAGGGGGGATATTAAGACAAGAGCATCAAGAGAATATAAAACATTATTACAACATACTGATGCTGAAAAAATTCTTATTAATGGAGAAGTTGAGACGGTAACACAGATGATTGCATCTGCAAAAATGAATACTGATTTTATTGATTACATAAAAAGTTCTGGCCACTCAGAAGTGTCGATGTTCGCAAGCTGTCCTGAAACTGGTCTTAATTTGAAGTGTCGGTTTGACAGATTATCAAACAATTATACTTATCCTCTTGATGTTAAGAGTTGTTGTGATGCAACAGAGCGCGGATTTAGTCAAGCATTTGGAAAGTATCACTATCACGTTCAGGCGGCTTTTTATTTATATGTATTAAAGCTTGTAACAGGAAGAGAGTTAAATGAATTTTGTTTTTTCGCACTGGAAAATACCCCGCCTTATAAAAATTGCATGTACTACATTGGCAAAGACTCGCTGGAACTTGGTTACAAAACTCTGTTTGAGTCTCTGCGTAAGTTAAAAAAATGTATAGAGAATGAATCGCTCAGAACAGAGGGGATTGTTCTTCCACGCAATGAAATTAACGTGCCTAATTATCTTTTAGATAATGAATATGTTGATGAGGTATACATCTAATGGATCTATTAAGAACGGTTATTCCAAAGTCTGATCAGCTCAATTTCGAAGATGTGCAGACTCAAAGCATTACTGCTGTTATTAAGTCAATCCGCGCAGGAACAAAAGAGCAGCCCGTATTCATTGATCTTGTCGGTTATGACGGCAGACCCTACAAGCCCTCAAAATCTATGCGTCGGGTATTAATTGGTGGTTGGGGCTCAGATGGGCATTCATGGGTTGGAAAGACGCTAACGCTCATGGGTGATCCGAGTGTTAAGTTTGGCGGTGTTACTGTCGGCGGTATCAAAATTTATGCCATGAGTGATATCAACGCCGATTTTTCAATGATGCTTTCAGTATCAAGAGGAAGACGAGCAGAACATAGAGTCAAAAAAATTCAAAATGAAAATCATACTAAACCAGAGGAAGTATTATCAAGATTCACAGAAAAAGCAAGTAGTATGAACTCAAAAGAATTACAAGATGCTTTCGATTGGTCTACCAACGCATTGGCTAATTACCCCTCTTATCATCAAGAATTAGCTCAGGTTTATGACGCAAGAAAAAAAGCATTAATGGCATCCGTATAATCTAGCTAAAGATATTCATCCCAATTGCAAAAGGAAAACAAATTATGAACCACAACATTATCTTTACCTACAGCGAAGAGTCAGCCTTATTAACCTATCAGGGCGGTTTCATTAATGAATCAGGCGCATATGTAATCACGATTACTGAGGCAAAATTAACCAAAAGTGATAAAGGCTCAGAGTTTATTGAATTCTCTGGTGAATCGGAGGATGGCAGAAAAGTTAACTATCTGAGTATTTGTTGTAAGAAAAATGACGGCACGGTTAACCCTTTCGGTCAAAATATGGTCAATGCCATGATGGGATGTATTGGAATTCAGCGAGTAACCTCGGTTGTCCACAACAATAACCTGGTTGCGCCAGAATTCCATGGCAAAAAAGTAGGACTTGTTTTGCAAAAAGTTCTAAGAACGAAGAAAAATGGCGATGAAAGTTACAGCTTTGATATCCGTATGCCATTTGTAGCAAACACTGGACAAACGCTTTTAGAAAAAGTTGAAAACAAACCCGCTCAAGCAATTAAAAACCTATTGCGCAGCCTGAAAGATAAAGACGAACGTAAACCAACAAACACTTTCGCTAATACTCCGCAGCCAGATACTGACTTCAGCGCCTTTTAATAACAGGAAACCACCATGTGGATTTTAATCTTAGCCATGTACGCCAGCCCTTATGCATCAAGTAACTTTGCAAGTGTTCATACTCAGGAATTTGACACTGAGAACATGTGTCAATTTGCCGCTAAACAGTTTGAGCGTGAGTTTGAAACGTTCAAGGATATCAACGCCAAAGCGATTTGCGTTAAGAAATAAGCCAATTTTAAAAGGTTCAACCATGAAACTTAACATCATCAAATTACTCATCACGACATTACTTTTTATCAGTACAGCGTTTGCCTTTGAAATGCTGGTTGGACATCTCGCGCACGCTGATACCGTCATCGACCCACAAATCAGGTTCAAGCGTGGTGAATTAGGCAATATTCACTTAGGTGGGCAAGAGCTACTGGTTATTGGCATCATGATAGTGCCAGCACTCTTTGTCTATTTTGGGGTATTCCTCGACAGATTGAAGAAATAGTTACAGAACAAGAAGTCATTACCCACCCTAATCTATTCCACTTAATTAATACTCATTCATCAATTTTAATATTGAAGGATAACTATATGCGAAATTTAACAAATGAACATTACCCTATCATTGCTGGCGTAGAAATCACGACAGACTCAGATGGTCGTTTCAACCTGAATGCGTTACATAAAGCCAGTGGCGGCAAAGATGCTAAACGCCCTAAAACATGGCTTGAGACAAAACAAGCCAAAGAGTTAATTGAAGAGCTAAGGCAGAATTCCGCCTTAGGTCAAGAAGTAATCAAAGTTCAAAAAGGCGGCATAAATCCAGGCACTTTTGCTCATGAGCTGTTAGCCATTGAGTATGCTGGCTGGATTTCGCCAAGATTC
>NZ_AUCC01000132.1 GCF_000429565.1 Arsenophonus nasoniae DSM 15247 | reverse complement strand
GAAAATTACTGAAAAGTAAGTTTCAGTAATTAATGATTTGTTAAAATGTGAGGATTTTTTATGGCAAGTAGAGGAATTAACAAAGTTATTTTAATTGGTCATTTGGGCGATAAACCCATTGGTCGCTACATGACGTCTAGTATAGCGATGTAATGCCCACTGGTATACTAGTGGGTTCAAATGAATCAGAACGTTTATTCTATGAACAGTCAGGTAGGGTGGCAAGATGTAGTTAGCAACTACAATCTGATCACTATTAGTTAGAAATATCCAGAAATTTTAATAATTTTTTATTATTTATGTTTGCATTGAATTTCTTGCATGCCAACTTATGACTTTCCTCACCCATTTGAATTATTCTTTCAGGATTGTTAATCAATCTTAGCATTTTTTCTGTAAGATCTTCATGTGAGCATGGTTTTACAACATATCCATTTACACCATCAATAATTGTTTCTTTACAGCCAGGTAAATTAGTAGTTAGTATAGGTCTGCCTATAGCCATCGCTTCTTGTGTACTACGAGGAACCCCTTCTCTATAATAGGAAGGAAGAACAAATACGCTTGATCTTTTAATCCATTCGGCCACGTTAGAAACAAAACCAGGATAAGTAATAACACCTGATTTAATTAAGTTATCTACGTCTGATTCAGATAAACTTCCTGGATTTTCCTTGTCTATATCACCAAGTATGATGAATTCTACATCAGGATGAGTTTGTTTTATTTTTTTTGCAGCAGCAACGTACTCATTAATTCCTTTTTCTGCTAGCAACCGCGCAATAAATATGAATGAGATTTTATCTGTTGGTGGTACACTTTTGACATAGCTGTTTAGGTCTAAACCGATTCCACCAAGAATATGGGTTTTTTTAGTTTTTATTTTGTTTTTTTTTATCAGATCATGATAATCATCGTTATTAAGAAGTATTAATGAATTAATATGTGGAAATATTAGCTTATACAATAAAACCTGAATTCTCTTAATTATATTAGTTTTTAATGATATTCTGTATGGCTGATCTGTGAATAAATAACCCAATCCTTCAAGCATAGCATTATTGTTTTTAACTCCCGAAATAAGTCCAGCTAAGCAGCCAAAAATGGCTGGCTTTGCAAAAAAAGATAACGTGATATCGGGGTTTATTTTTTTTAGTTTTTTACTTAAAGCATAAGTATTTAACAAATCCATTATAGGGTTAATGCTACTGCGATTAAAATCATAATCAACAGGAATACCCCCATAGCTTGATATTTTTTCTCTCGAAAAATCGTCGTAATCAGTGGCAAAAGCATAAACTTCAATACCTTTGTTGTTTAACATTTTGATTAAATCTATTCTAAAAAGAATCATAGCATTAGCTGTGTTACCTATTATTGCTATTTTCATTACTAAAAACCTTTTTTTTGGTTACTATAGTTAAAATACATCTTCTTATATACTTTATAAAAGACACTATAATTGCAAGTATCGCCATTATTTTTCCTCTAAACAAAAAGTAGGTGATATTTTTTATTTCCCACTTTTCCATTAACCATAAATTGCTACTCAACCCTGATATTCCAAAGTTAAATTTATCAAGAAAAACTAAGTATCGACCATAAATTAATCCGCATTTATTTTTTTTGTTACAAGTAATAAGCAACCATGACATGTAATCTTCTGAGAATCGCTGTTTTTCATTGAATGCAACAAAGATATCTCTTTTCATAACAACTGACGGTGTTTGGAAATAATTCTTAAATAAGAGCATGTTAAATGAAACTATTTTTAATTTTAAATCTTCTTTGTTTATTTTTCTTTTATCTGTTACACCAATAGCACATGTTGCACCAATAAAATCTAAAGATTGTTCTTTCATAAAAATAAGTTGCATTTCTAATTTTTTTTTATGCCAGTGGTCATCGGCATCCAAAAATGATATGAATTTCCCTGTCGATAATGAAACACCTTTATTTCTGGAAAATGATGGTCCTAAATTTTGTTCATTATCAAAAATAAAAAGATTGTCATGCGATCTTTTTATTTTTTTCAAAATACTCCAGCTATCATCTGTTGATCCATCATTTATGCAAATTACTTCTATATTTTTATGAGTTTGATTTAATGCTGAGAGAATACATCTCTCTATAGTTCTTTCATTGTTGAAACACGGTATGATTACGCTTACTTTATTATTCATCATTTTTTATACTATTCATGTTTATAAAGGTAAAAAGCAATATATTAGAAAAGTATAGAACCCTTACTTGCCAATAGAAGAGTGAAATCAATAAAAAGTATATAGTAATGAACATGCAGCCCAAAACAAAATTGGAGCTCCTTCCATTCTTCAAAAGAAATAATAATGGCTTTATCAGTATCATTATTATGATTGTTAATATAAAAACACCTGAATCAATGATTGTTGATAAGTAAAAATTATGAGGATCCTTCGTTGATGAGCTATAACCGATACCATTCCCAATAAAGAATGATTTCAGATTACTTAATTGCATTACGGCATTATTTAGTCTTGCTATTCTGTCACTATTACTTTTTTCTCTGAGTGTCATTTCTAATATCTTTTGGCTGTTATTATTTTTAATTTCTATATTCTCTTTCGTAGTTATTGTTTCAATTCCTTTAAAAGGAACCGTTTTTATTACAATGAAAGAAAGAAATATCGATAGTATAAATAATATAAAAAATCTGAATTGAAATTTTTTTAATACAAAAAACGAATACATATTTACAATAAGAAAAGAAATAAAAAAAGACAATAAAGAGCTTCTTGATAATGTTAAAAAAGAACATGCCACAGATAACACAAAAATAAAATTAATTATAAATTTATTAGGGAGAGTAAATAATATATAAATAGAACTAATACATAACATGAAAGCTAAAATATTTGGGTCACTTGAACTTTCATAACCGGAAGGAAAATATGACCATTTATTATTTGAAAATACAGGAAAGGTTAACCGTTCCCAATCTCCAAAGCCAAGATGATATAATTGAATCAACAAAAAAGAACTAACAAAAATCAGTCCTGAAGCAATTAAATATGATAGTAATATTGGTTTTTTATCAAAGATAACTATAAAGCATAATGATATTACGATATATATCGCATGACTAATAGTTAGAGTAGTGGCACTAACATCGTATACTGTTACATTAATAATAAAATAAATAACCAACAAAAAAATACTCAATATATGGATTTTTTTTATGGGATATTTGTTTTTTATAATGGTGTAACCACTTAACAGTAAGCAGGAAAAGAATGTGTATATCGTAACTATGTGGTCACTGTTTAGACCTAGAATTTCTTGTTTATTTCCTCCCATAAGTGACCATAATAGAAAAGGAAATGTACAAATAGATAGCTTAAAAATCATAATTATTAACTTAATAGAAAGTTATCCAATAATATTATTCTTAATGTATCATAATACTAGTTTTGTTGAATAAATATATTTTATACTGCCCATCCAGTGCAACTGCTGATCCTAGCAATGTAAAATCATGCAGTTAGGTTGCGTAAGAAAACGGCACACCTAAGGCGACAAGCATTTTCCGCAAAAACGAGTATGGCAAAACAGCACGATTCCCTATTATTCAATAATATCCTAACACTACACATAAACATGTTAACATGTAAAAATTTTTAACTAATGGTTTTATCTTATGAGCAAAATTTTCTCGAATGTATTTTGGCTGATGATTTCTCAGATTGGGGGCATTTTAATCACTTTGATTGAACAACCATTGTTAGCTAGGAGACTCGGAGCTAATGAATACGGGAAGGTTGTATATGTTTTAGCTATCGCCATAATAGCTTCGGTTTTTATTGAATATGGATTCAATTTCAGCGCTGTTAAAAAGATTACGGGGAAAAAAAACAAAAAATATATTTCGCAAGTTTCAACAGATGTTTTTTTTGCAAAACTAATTCTTAGTATTATTCCTATTATTTTGGCTTTTTTTCTTATTTACGTAACACCAAGTGATATATCAATACCATATTCTTGGTTTTTCTGGGTTTTTTTATTTATATTGTCTTTCGGATTCACCCCATTATGGTATTACATATCAATGGAAAGAATAATTTTCCCTACAATTCTTGATTTTTCACTTAGAATAATTGAATTGGTTCTTATTGTTGTTTTTATTAGAACTTCGAATGACGCAGAAACTACAATATTTATTCAATCCATGGTTGGAATGCTTAATACATCAATAACTACATTTTTTTTGTTCTATATGTCAGGAGTTGGTTCGTTTAATATAAAAAAAGCTTTAAATGAAATCAAGTCTGGTTTTAGCGTATTTTTATACAAAAGCTCTCAAGGAATAATGATAACCATGTCATCATTATTGTTAGGTTTTTTTGGGGGAGGAAAATCTGTTGGGTATTTTGTTCCGTCTGAAAAAATAACAAAGGTAATGACTACCTTGATAACGACAATACTAAACATTGCATATCCAAAATTTGTAAAATCACTCGGAGACATAAAAAATAATAAGGATAGAATAAAAATAAAAATAAAAATCGTTAAATATTCTTTGGTGTTATCTATTTTGTCTTTAGTATTCTCTGTCGTAGTTTTTATTTTTTCTAAAAAAATTATTTTTTTAGTTTTTGGTGAAGGATATGAAAATGCCATTCCTTTAATTAATGCCATCATTTGGATAATTCCATTAAGAGCTTGGATAATGTCATTGATAATCTTATGGTTTATACCAACAAACAAAGAGAATTTTGTTACAAAAATAACATTTATCAATATAATACTAATTTCAATTACAGCGTATTTATTTATTTTCCGGTTTGGAACTATGGGAATAGTTATGTCTATTTTATTGTCAGAGTTGATAACTTTTTTAGTATTGACATATTTTTTTTTCAAAAAAACTAATCTTGATGGTTAGGAAATTGAATCGCTTTTAAAGTGAGTAGCAAAAGCCATCCCTTATTGCAAAAAGGAGATGGGGATCGATTTATTGTGTTTAGTGCCAGTTAACATTTCCTCAGAGAGTGTAATTTCTAACCTGATTTCCTTATTTTAGACACATTGATCCTGCGTTTAGATGCGTAACCATCGCTTTTTCTCCAGGTTATGCAGTCTTTCTGACAACAATTCCGTTGCTTTTTTACCCATTTGCGCCCCGGTGAAAAGCAGCCTGTCGCCACACAGAATACATTTGTACGGATCGGTA
>NZ_AUCC01000131.1 GCF_000429565.1 Arsenophonus nasoniae DSM 15247 | reverse complement strand
TGAAAGGATTTCTGCGTACCGATCCGTACAAATGTATTCTGTGTGGCGACAGGCTGCTTTTCACCGGGGCGCAAATGGGTAAAAAAGCAACGGAATTGTTGTCAGAAAGACTGCATAACCTGGAGAAAAAGCGATGGTTACGCAGCTAAACGCAGGATCAATGTGTCTAAAATAAGGAAATCAGGTTAGAAATTACACTCTCTAAGGAAATGTTAACTGGCACTAAACACAATAAATCGATCCCCATCTCCTTTTTGCAATAAGGGATGGCTTTTGCTACTCACTTTAAAAGCGATTCAATTTCCTAACCATGAACGAAAGGGGTTATTTACGACTTGCATCATCAGAATAGGCGCAACAACATCTCTCGTGCAGTTTATGTTGGGGGCGACATTAGGCCATAGCATGACATTTAATCAGGCAATGATTGCAACCATTTTAGGGAGTCTTTTTCTGGAATTTATCAGTCTCGGATTAGGTATTGCGGGTGCAAAAGAAGGATTATCAACCAGCCTTTTATCGCGCTGGTGTGGATTTGGCTACTTTGGATCAGCCTTAATCGGCGGGATGATATCGATAAGTACCCTTGGCTGGTTTGGGGTACAAAATGCAATCGTAGCTAAAGGCATATTGGCTGCCATGGCATTAGAGAACCCTCACTATGCTTTTTATGTCGTGGCAGCAATTTCAGGCTTGTCATTATCCACGTTAGTTGCTTTTGGGTTCAATGGGTTAAGCTGGATAGCCAAGACTGCATTGCCTCTTTTTTTTCTAGTGGTTGGCTGGAGTTTTTATCAAATCTTAAAAAATTACGATATATATCCCTTATTCACTATGGAACCTCTAGGAAATCCTCTTTCTATCAGCGCGGCAGCAACAGCGGTAGCCGGTGGATACATCGTGTTTGCAATTATTAGCCCTGATATGAGCCGCTATTGCAAAAATGGAAGACAGGTTTTTGGGATGATGACCAGTTCTATTTTTGTCGGGGAATTCATTGTTAACGGCATATCAATATTAATTTCTCACGCACTGAATACCGCTAATGTGGTCGAAATTATGACACAAAGCGCGGGATGGATTGGGCTTTTTTCTGTCTTGCTTTCTGCGGTTAAAATTAATGATCTAAATTTATATTCGGCCGTACTTGGTTTTTCAAATTTTTTATCAGTTATTACCCGAAAGAAATGGCATTATGCAGGTTTAACCTTATTCTTGGGTGTAACAGGCACTTGCATTTCAATGATCGGTATTTTAGAAAAGTTTATTCCTTTTCTTATCATGCTGGGCGTATTATTTCCGCCGGTCGCAGGGATAATGCTGGTTGATTACTACATTTTACGCACTCATCGTGATTTACTTGAACTCACGCACAATCGGGGAACGCTCCCAAGCATAGAATACATAAAGAAAACAGGTAAAGCGGCAATGATGGCATGGATTGGAGGGAGTGTAGTTGGATTCACTATTGAATCGGGGATACCTTCACTTAACTCGCTACTCGCTGCGAGTGTCATTTACGGGGTTATCTGTATCTTTAATACAAAAATACAGATTTTAAAATAATCAAGATAAAATAAAAATGAATTTTAACCGTATAATGGATGGATAGATAATCCCCTATAGCGGTATTTATCGTCTTAATGACCCAGCTGCTTTTGCTTTTATTCTTATCGTATTTTCTGACATATACCCCAAAGGTAAAGATTCGAGTTCAATAAGTGTTATTGATTCCGGTACAGCTCCCGCTTCTACCGCCGCTTTAATTGCCATATTTTCAGCCTGTTCTAAATAAGTTTCTAATGTTTTTCTTTTGGTAGAAATAATCATATCAACACTACCGCTCACCTGAGCCATAGCAACACCAATAGCATTTGCTACTCCAGAATGTAATAGCCTGATAACCTTTGAGGCACCTTTTAATTTAATGGGTAAAAGTTCAGCCCCACCCCCAACTAAAATAACCGGCAAATCATTAGCACTGTTGTTCATTTTTTCCAGAACACTTTCTATCATCGATACGTAACAACGTGCCGCTTTTTCTACTAATTTTGAAGAAAGATAAGCGATTTTATTTCCATCACCTATGTTCGCCCACCCCATAGCGACGGCTATATCAGTAACCGTCAACACATCACCACCGAAAACAAGGGACTTCTGGGGTAACTGATAACCAACACTCTCTGGGCCGATGGTTACGGTATTATCTTCACTTACCTTAACAACAGACCCACCCCCGAGACCAATAGAGGTCACATCAGGCATCCGAAAATTAGTCCGTACACCCCCGATCTCTGCAGATAAATAGGATTGTCTAGGATAGCCATTTTTTACGATACCCACATCTGTCGTTGTACCGCCAACATCAACCACAATGGCTTCATCCAAACCAGCTAACTTTGCTGCCCCGAATATACTGTTAGTCGGACCTGATGCAATGGTTAAAACCGGAAATTTTCTTGCCTGACTCAGAGACATCAACGTGCCATCATTCTGACCAAAATAAAGTTCAGCGCTGATATCATGTCGCTTTAGTGTTTGTTGGAACCCTTCGGTAATTCCCTTTGCAACCTGACATAATGCAGCGTTAAGGATAGTGGCATTTTCGCGTTCCAGTAAACCAATCGTTCCAACTTGCGACGATAGAGAGATGGCAACAGAATCCCCCAGAATTTCTTTTATCAACACTTCAGCTCTACGCTCTTGTTCGTCAGTTATTGATGAAAATAAGCCACAGACTGATACTGATTTTATTACGTCTTTGATTGAATAAAGTTGTTTTCTCAGTGTTTCTTCATCAAGTGCAGAAAACAACGTACCATCATAGTGATACCCACCTTTAACCGAAAATAGATGGACAGATAGACTATTTTTAAATTCCAGTGGCATGTCTGTTAAAGGCGCTATCGATAAAGCGGCGGGTGACGTCAACCGAAAATGCGAAATCGGTGACAACCCTTTTCGTTCCACAATGGCATTAGTGCAATGGGTCGTCCCTAACATAGCACGATGAATTAACGCTCGATTGATTGACTTATCGGCAAGTAACACCTCTAAGGCTTTATTGATACCTTGCATAACCTGAGATGTTGTAATTTGTTTAGTTTTAGCCACAATTCTATTATGAGAATCAAGCAAGACTGCATCCACATTCGTACCACCTACATCAATTCCGATACAGTAAGTCATACTCTTTCCCGCTTGTCATTCTCGACCAATTGTTCAACCGAGACATAATTCAGCGAATATTTAAAGTAATTGGGTCCACTGACCTCAATACCACGAGGTGTCCGCCATTTTTCATTAGCCGGCGCACCAATCGCAACAACATTCATGCCATAACTTAATCGCTCAGTCAGTATAGGAACACCGGTATCCTCATCAACCAAAATAATTAAATCCGGGGTCATACATAACGGCGTGTCGGTTTTCTGTACCAATAAATATTCATTTTGAAATAAAACAGTAAAACTCATTTTTTTATCATCTAAACTAAGAAAACTAGCATATCCATGTGTAAAACCGCCTTCACTACGTCGATTCAATCGATTCAATTTTCCACGAAACAAAACATAGCCATTAAGTATCGACGCCAACGTATTAACTAAATTATCTTTATTCACAATAGCTTGGTGCATCTGCTCACCAATAGATTTCATTAAACTTAGAGATCCTGCAATCCCCGATTTTTCGGCTTGAATAGCCGAAATGGGATAACCAGCAAAAATAGCCGCCCCACCCATTTTATCAGTGATGGTACGGATAAAAATTTCAGATTGATAACTGTCTGTAGCATCGACCATAACTGTGTTCAGTTTTTCATCGATAACAACAAAAGGAGAAGCATTGATTTTATCAAGATAAAAAGTGGTCATATGAAACTGAGGAAAAGCTCGTCCCATCCCATCGACATCTACTACAGGCAAACCTAAAAGACAGGCGGTGGTGAGCGGTAACAAAGAATTAATTCCACCGGCTTCTATGGGATAAATAGCCGTAATTTTTTTCTTTAAACTTTCTTCCACTCGACGACAGGCTAAAATAGATTCTTTACCATTCGGTAGTTTTTCTATCATAACAGCCGGAGAGCCTGTCATGCCTGTTGACAACAACATGTCATTTGGGTGCAATTCATTAATGCTAATTAATCGAATTGGGCCATGTTTTTCAATAGCCTGCTGAGCCATTATTTTCCCGATATATGGATCACCCCCGCCGCCACTCGCTAAAACCGAAGCACCATAGCTAATATGCTCTATTGCCTCAACATCAAGAAGCATCACTGTTTTTCTCTTAAAAAGATATAAATAGTGCAAGCTATCATGATAGAGAAAAACGAATAATTCAAGGGCGCAATGCTTATTTATTTCTGTTTTTATAACAATGTTTTTACAAAATCTACATCATAATATTGCTTCTACAACGTAAATCCAACTAAAAGGCTTAGACAAAATTAATAATAAAAAAGAGTAATTAATCACCATATCTAATGATTAGATATGGTGTTATTTTTTAAAAACGCGTTACACCGACGTATAACAATACTAAATTTTAACTCAAAATGATGATGTACGAAGAGACGTTAAATTTTTCAAATAAAAATAGTTTGAATTTAATAATAAAAAACCACGAAAAATGGGGCTTTGAGAATTAGTTTTAGCTGGCAAATTAGCCAACATCAGGGAAATACAATAATAATTATTTTGCTTTAAAGATTACTTTTTTACTTACCAACACCATGGAAACACCCAAAGGGAATATGTAGCAGTACAAGAGCATATTCCCTTTACCTAAAATTTTCTTTTGAGAACAAAGAGGAAATTATCATGATTCAACCCAACAAACACAGAACAACATTTCGAAGACTCCAACCTGGTATGTCCGTTTTGTACAACGAAGAAGTTGTAAAAATAATAAGATTAGAACCCTGGGATAAACACACCGATAACTGGGCTGACGAATCTGACAATTTCTGTTTCTTTGGCAAGATGCCCATAAGGTAATTGAGTCAGATGTATATCCCTCGTCCTGCTAAACTACTTTTCACCATTGATGACGGTTGGAATAAATTCCTTGAAAAATACGGCTATAGCGTTAGTTCGTGGACGAGTTTATCTGTGGAGCGCATGCTTGCCTGCGGCACTTGTGCCATGGGTGTCCGGCGCTATTGTTGCGCTTCGTCTGATTGTTCTCACAGCCGTTTTTTCTGCCAAAGCTGTAAGTCAAAAGCCTGCAGTTCAT
>NZ_AUCC01000130.1 GCF_000429565.1 Arsenophonus nasoniae DSM 15247 | reverse complement strand
AGAAAGAAGCGGATTTTTATACTATTAATCCTAAAGGCCAGGTACCGGTATTACAGTTAGATAACCATGATATTTTGACGGAAAATGCGATTATTTTACAATATATTGCCGATCAAGCCGCAGGATTAAATGATAAATTAATCGCACCCATGGGCAGCTTGCAACGTTATCATCAGCTAGAATTAGTTAACTATATTGCAACGGAATTACATAAAGGTTTTAGTCCGCTATTTTCTCCTTTAACGCCAGATAATTACCGCGAGATAGTGATAAAATCCTTGATCACAAAATTCAGCTATATGGAAAATTTGTTGGTTAAGCGGAAATTTATCTGCGGTGAACACTTTACAATTGCTGATGCTTATCTTTTTACTATTTATCGTTGGGCTACAGCCGTTAATGTGGATCTTAGTCAATATCAACATCTAAAACAGTATATTGAAGAAAAAATTAGCCCACGTAAAAGTGTACAAGAAGCATTAACGGCAGAAGGTTTAATCTAAATTGGTTTTTTATTTTTTGCTCTTCAAGTTTACATTAATTCGAAGAGCAATATCATTCGATAACAGGGTTAATCAAGCTGTACTGCTTTAAAGTAATGAGTAGGATTTACCATCTTATCTTGTGCTGCAATCAGTTGTAATTCATATTGTTTCATTGCTTTGGTTTTTAACATCACTTCATAAACCGCAGCGGCGACGTGCTCTAATGCGCTAGATAACGATTTACCGTTTAATAAATTGACTAGCAATAAGCCACTGGTTAAATCGCCAACCCCAACCGGTTGCTGTTTACCAAAATCAATTAGGGGCCGACTAATATGCCAGCAATGCGCTTCGGTCACTAATAACATTTCAAAACAGTTGGTATGATAACCAGCACGACTAAGATGTTTTACTAAAATGGTTTTAGGGCCTTTTTGACACAATTCTCTCGCCGCTGATAGCGCTTGCTCCACATTAGTAATCGATTTTCCAACCAATGTTTCCAGCTCTAACAGGTTAGGCGCCATTATGTCGCAGATAGGTAAAGCTTCATTACATAAAAATTCAGCTACTCCCGGGGTCACAATACAGCCCTTTTCAGCATGCCCCATCACCGGATCACAGAAATACCAAGCAGCAGGATTTGTTATTTTGGTCTGTCTAAAAATATCAACAATTGCTTTTCCTTGTTCAGCAGAACCAATATAGCCCGTCAGAACCGCATCACAATGTTTTAGTTTATGGATTTTAGCAATACCGTTAACAATATCCGTTAAATGTTCAGAGGACATGACACTACCTATCCATTGTGGATATTGTGTATGATTAGAAAATTGAACAGTATTCAGCGGCCAGACATCAATTCCCAGCCGTTGCATGGGAAAAACCGTGGCGCTATTACCCGCATGGCCGAAAACAACATGCGACTGAATTGAAAGAACGCTTTTCATATACCACTCATTTATTTTTATTTTTTAATAATCGTTGCTGTTATAAAATAAAATCATTACTAGCTAAATATGTAATTAACATGTTAGTAATTAATCTAATAAATTCCAATAAGTTGATCGCTACGTTGGATAAATCTTAATATGATTAAATTTACGCTGCGGTACACGCATTATTGCCAATTAACTAAACAGTAATGTTTTTTTCCACGCCTAATTAAAGAATAGCGACCAAATAGGCGATCTTCAGCAGTAAAAATATATTCAGGATCAACACATTTCTCGCCATTAATCGCCACCGCCTTTGAGCTTATCATCGTTCTTGCCTGGCCGCGTGAAGGAACCAATTTAGCCTCGACTAATGCCTGCTGTAAATCTGCCCCTGAATTTAATTTGATCATCGGCATGCCATCTTGCGCTAACTGGGCAAAATCTGCTGCGGTTAAAGCAGCAATGGTATCGGAAAATAGGCTTTCTGTGATCCGCTTAGCAGCCTGTAAGCCCTCATCGCCATGTACTAACTGGGTGACTTTTTCCGCTAATACATACTGCGCTCGCGGCGCTTTACCACTGTTTTGATCTTCTTCTTGCAATGCGTCAATTTCTTCAATTGGCATAAAAGTAAAAAATTTAAGAAAACGATAAACATCCGCATCGGCGGTATTCACCCAGAATTGATAAAACTTATATGGACTGGTTTTTTGCGGATCTAACCAAACTGCGCCCGCTTCCGTTTTGCCAAATTTAGTGCCATCAGATTTAGTAATTAGCGGTACCGTTAGACCAAAAACTTGTTTTTGAAATAGACGACGAGTCAGATCAATACCTGAAGTAATATTGCCCCATTGATCAGAGCCACCTATCTGTAATTCAACATTATGTTGATAGCAAAGGTTAGCAAAATCATAAGATTGCAGCAGATTATAGGAGAACTCAGTAAAAGAGATACCTGCATCATCGCGCTCAAGACGTTGTTTAACAGCTTCTTTATTAATCATTTGATTAACTGAAAAATGTTTGCCAATATCGCGCAAAAAGGTTAAGACATCCATTTGACCAAACCAGTCATAATTATTAACGACCTTAGCGCTATTGTTACCACAATCAAAATCAAGAAATGGCGAAACCTGTTGACGAATTTTTTCAACCCATTGCTGCACCGTTTCGCTAGTATTTAATTTACGTTCAGTGGCTTTAAAACTGGGATCGCCAATTAAACCTGTTGCCCCACCCACTAAAGCTACCGGTTGGTGTCCCATCTGCTGAAAACGCTTTAAACATAGCAAAGGAACTAAATGCCCTAAGTGCAAGCTATCAGCGGTTGGATCAAAACCACAATAGAGTGTCACAGATCCCTGGGATAGTTTCTCTATTAATGCCTTTTCATCCGTCAACTGGGCAATTAAACCCCGCTCTTGCAATTGTTCAATTAGGTTCTTGCTAACCATCAATAACTCCATCAATTTTTTTATTTCGTCAATTTTGTGGATAAATATAATATAAATAAGCGCAATAGAATAAAACGCTAGTCAAATAAGTGCCAGTTAAAAATCATTTTTTCCGATTAAGGCGCCAAGCGATCAATTTGCCAATGATCTTGTTGCCATTGATACAAAAATCGATCATGTAGCCGTTTAGTACCACCTTGCCAAAATTCAACACTGTTAAATCTGACGCGATATCCGCCCCAAAAACTAGGTAAAGGAATTTCACCATTTTTAAATTTTTGTTTTAATTCAAAAAATTTATTTTCTAATAGGCTTCTAGCCGAGATTTTTGCCGATTGCCGTGAAACCCAGGCCGCTATTTGACTATCTTTTGGTCGACTTTGAAAATATTTTATTACCTTAAGTGGGGAGAGTTTTTCTGCTTCACCCAGGAAACAAACCTGTCGCTCTAACTGATACCAGGGAAATAGCAAACTGACCTTATTGTTATGGGCAATATGTTGTGCCTTGCGACTCGATAAGTTGGTATAAAATATGAGTCCATCTTTATCATAATGCTTGAGTAATACAATTCGTTGATAGGGTTGTCCATCGCTATCTACCGTCGCAACACACATGGCTGTCGGATCGGCTAATTTTGCTTCATACGCCTGTTCTAACCAACGCTCGAATAAAACCAATGGATCGTCGGTTAAATCCTTACGCCTTAAACCCCCTTGAGTATATTCCCGTCTTAAATTAGCAATATCCAACTGATTTTTTTCTGCCATTTTTTTGCCTCTGTCTTATTATGATGGATAGCATGTTATACATTATTGGCCGGGTAAATTGCGCCTAATATGGTTTCCTGGCTAGCACCAGTTACAGAGGGTAAATTGCCTGGCATACTCGATAAGGTACGAGCTGCTAACCACGCAAAGGCTAAAGCTTCCATATTATCACCACTCAAACCATATTTATCTGTCGTTGCCACCACAATATGGCTTAATAATTCGCTTAAGCTTGCCATAAGATAGCTATTTTTAGCGCCTCCACCACAAACCAATAAGCAATCGACCTGATCATAAAGTAAAACTTGATCAACAATTGAACGGATGGTTAATTGCGTTAATGTCGCCTGGACATCCTGTGCCGATAAACTTATGTAAGGTGTTAGATATTTTTGTAACCAAGCAGCATTAAAATATTCTCTACCCGTACTTTTTGGTGCTGGCCGCTTAAAATAAGGATCCGCTAACATATCAGCCAAAAGCAACTCATTAACCTGACCCGATCGCGCCCAATCGCCATTATTATCATAAGGTTTATTTAAATGTTGATTGGCCCAGATATCCAACAGCATATTTCCTGGTCCGGTATCATAGCCTTTAATTATTGAATTCCCAAATAAAGTAGTAAGATTTGCGATGCCGCCAATATTTAAAATAATGCGATTTTCATCTGGATGGCTAACTACCTTATGATGAAAAGCCGGTACTAAAGGAGCTCCTTGCCCACCATACGCCATATCCCTACGACGAAAATCACCTACTACGGTGATGTTAGTTAACGCAACAATTCTATTATTATCGCCTAATTGCATAGTAAAAGGCTTTTGGCCAGTAGGTTGATGCCAAACGGTTTGCCCATGACACCCTATTGCGGTAATCTCTGTGGCCAGTAATGATTGCTGTTTCAATAGATAATTGATCGCATCAGCATATAACGTGCCGAGCTGATAATCAATTTCACCTATTGTTGCTAAAGTGACCGCTTGACCTTGACATATAGACAAGATTTGTTTTTTTAATTCCATAGGAAAGGGAAAGGCAATCGCACCTAACTGAACCACATTTTGGTCATCAATTTCTGCCAAAACAACATCAACCCCATCGAGGCTTGTACCTGACATAACACCTATTATGCGAACCTTGATGGTATATTATGGAATATTAATCTAGGAATAATCATTTTATTGTTTTATTGATTTGGTGTGAAATTAAAAAACAAACAAAATATCGCTAAACGATTCGCTTGTCTTCGACCCTCAAACTACTCAGTCGCTTTATTTATCGTAAAAAGATGGCTTAGCAGGAGCGCTAACGCGAGGGTTCATTGCTACCCGATAAGTCCCTCCTGGCTTCGGCGGTTTTCCATTCAGTTATCTTTGTGATTTCAATCTGCCGCCTTCCATGTCCTGACGGACATTTTAAAAATATTTGTTACTAAGAAAACTAAATTACTAAACAATCGAGCTAGCAATACGTGCCTGTAACATCCCTGTCTCACTTATGTTTTTACTAGCGCCTTCCAAACTATCGGCTTGCTTATCTACAAGATTTTTAAGCGTTTTTTGTTGC
>NZ_AUCC01000129.1 GCF_000429565.1 Arsenophonus nasoniae DSM 15247 | reverse complement strand
AGGAAATGTTAACTGGCACTAAACACAATAAATCGATCCCCATCTCCTTTTTGCAATAAGGGATGGCTTTTGCTACTCACTTTAAAAGCGATTCAATTTCCTAACCATCAAGGGTAGAAACACTCGCAATGCTGTTTATGATCAAACAAAGAAGAGAAAGTGGTAAAAATACTGAGAAGCAGGTATTGACAGGTAATTTTACTTAGTTAGCTCGTACGTGATGGATCTTCCTTATGCTCATGGTGTGATGCAAGTCTATTTTATGATTATTGCTATAAGGTCAGGATCTTCCCTATCTTGGTGGGGTATTTTCTTGTCAGGACTTCATCTAGATGCATATAGCCAGTCAGTTAATAATTTAGCCTAGCCTAAATAAAAAAATCTTGCTTGGTTAGAAACGGTAGATTGTATAAAAAAACACTGAATAAACATACCAATGGCATCGTTAATGAAACTTGCATGTACTCCCTCCCCCATCTGGCTGATAACGACTTAGGCCCAATTGCCAATGGCGATGGCAATTGGGGATCCTGCGTTAATAAAGTGAGTCACTATCTAATCAGACTTGAATTACGCCAATAATTATTTTTCTTCTATGCTTGATGCTTTATTTATATCCTATTTTTATGAGGTTAAGACGTGTTTCCAATAAGTCATTTATCAACGGTTTTTCCTGCTGCTTTTCACAACGAAAATGATCCACCCAACATGTTACTACAGCGATTAATCTCATCTTCGACTCATATCCAGGGAGAAAGTCGCTTGCTGCCTAATGGATTAACGGCTCGTGATAATTTCCCATTATTATTTAAAATTGTCCTTGATCCGGTCAATGAACAACCCGAAATAAATGGTTTTTTGCCGTCAGATGACTTTGAAACCTTATACCCTATGATTGGCAAGCAAGGAGAAACAACCATTGTTGCCGGCAATTATGATGAAATAGTGCGATTTGTCTCCCACAATAAAGCCTATGCAATTTTTGCTATTGCTGCTTTTGGCTTACCGGCCGTCTCATTGAAACAAAATTTTGACGATCCAGACACTAGCGCGATAGCGTTGCTATTTTCTAAAACAGGCAGTTTACAAAGAGCAACAAACTTTGATGAAATACATATTTTAGGCCCGATTAATCCAGAGCGGGTGGTTCTATTGCATACCCCCTATAGTGATCTTAATACACTACAACCAGAGGTAGTTGAAAAACTTTCACGCACTTATGAGCAAGTCGTGAACCAATATATCAATTCCGCTAATAATAATACTTTTGATATCTGGTTCAACCTCTATCCTCAAGATGAAGCGTTATCCTCTCGTCCCATAACTAATGAATTTACCCAACAGCAGATGAATAATGGTAATTTAGCAAGGAAAGTAGAGTACAATAATATTCCTCATCATTTACTTACTCAAAGTACTAGTCAAACTGACACTTTGGCAGAAAAAGAAACAGTAAAATTAGTCACCCCTGAAACGTCAACAGAGAGGATATTATTAGGTGCAGAAGGGATTACAAACGCCAGTGGACTAAAAGGGGTTAGTGAAAAATATAGCCTGGATTTGAATACACTAAAAGATTACCCCCAAACAAATAGCACTCTCTCGGCAAAGGGAAAAATTTTTTTAGCTGGCAAATCCAATAAATTAACTCCTGAGATATTAAAAACGATAATGTCATTAGGCCCAGAAGAGTTTACAAAGGCCGGTGGACTGAGCGGGATCAGTGAAAAATATAAAGTAAATTATACCACCTTAAAAAATTACTTCTATGCAAATGGTACCCTCACGGTTAGAGGGAAAGTTTTATTAGGCAGCAAATCCAATAAATTAACTCCTGAGATATTAAAAACGATAATGTCATTAGGTAAAGACGGGATCGCAAATGCCGGTGGACTAAAAAGGCTCAGTGAACGATATAATGTGAATTATTGTACGTTAAATAATTACTTTAATGCAAATGGCACCCTCACTGTCAGCGGGAAAAACTTTCTAGGTGACAAACCCAATAAAATAACCCCTGAAATATTAACAGAAATTATGTCATTAGGTGAAGACGGGATCGCAAAAGCCGGTGGATTGAGGGGGCTTAGTAAACAATATAAGGTCAATTTGAGTACGTTAAACAATTACCTTAATAAAAATGGCACGCTCACAGTTGGGGGTAAAAGCTTTTTAGGTGACAAACCCAATAAATTAACCCCTGAGCTATTAAAAGCAATAGTATCATTAGGTGAAGAAGGGATCGCAAAAGCCGGTGGACTCAAAGGGCTCAGTGAACAATATAGTGTAAGCTTGGAAACGTTAAAGAGTTACCTTAATAAAAATGGCTCGCTCACAGTTAGAGGAAAAAGTTTTTTAGGTGACAAATCCTATAAAATAACCCCTGAAATTCTAACAGAAATTATGTCATTAGGTGAAGAAGGGATTGCAAAAGCCGGTGGACTCAAAGGAGTCAGTGAACAATACAATGTGAGATTAGGTACGTTAAAGAATTACCTTAATCAAAAACGCACACTAACGGTTAGAGGGGAAGCTATCTTAGGCGGCAAACCCAATAAATTAACCCCTGAGCTATTAAAAACAATAGTATCATTAGGTGAAGACGGGATCGCAAAAGCCGGTGGACTCAAAGGGCTCAGTGAACAATATAATGTGAGATTGGGTACGTTAAAGAATTACCTTAATAAAAAAGGCACACTAACGGTAAGAGGGGAAGCTATCTTAGGCGGCAAACCCAATAAAGTAAGCCCTGAGATGTTAACGGAAATTATGTCATTAGGTGCAGAAAGGATCGCTAAGGCCGGTGGACTAAAAGGGCTTAGTAAACAATATAAGGTGAATTTGGCAACCTTAAATCATTACATTGACAAAAATGGTAGGCTCACCGTTATGGGGAAAGCTTTTTTAGGCGTTGAATCCAATAAAATCACCCGTGAAATGTTAACAGAGATTATATCATTAGGTGCAAAAGAGATTAAAAAGGCCGGTGGGCGGAAAGGACTCAGTGAAGAATATAAGGTGAATTTGAGTTCGTTAAGGAGTTATCTTAAGAAAGATGGCACGCTTACTGTTAATGGAAAAAGTTTTTTAGGTATTAAACCCAATAAATTAACCCCTGAGATATTAACCAAAATTATGTCGTTAGGCGCTGAAGGGATTAAAAAGGCCGGTGGACTGCAAGGACTCAGCGAAAAACATAACGTGAATTTGAGTACGTTAAATAGTTACCTTGATAAAAATGGCACGCTTAAGGTTAGAGGGGAAAGTTTTTTAGCGCGCGCGCGTCAATAAAAGTTGCTCTGCTGTTTTTAGCTGTGAATTTTTAGACCCTGGCTGACATACTTTGTATATATTAACAGGATATGAGTTGAGGTTTAAATATGAACAAGAAAGATGAACAGGAAGTAATAAGAAGAAAACTTAGGATACTGGCTCATGTAGAAGAAACCAAAAATGTAAGCAAAACATGCCGTTACTGGGGGATCTCTCGTGACACTTTTTATCGCTGGAAAAAAGAATATAAAACACAGGAAGAAGTAGGACTGATTAACAGTAAACCCTGTCCCGAAAACCCCTCTATTCGGGTAGCTTTCGTGATTGAGGAAAAGATCCTTTATCTGCGTAAAAACTACCATTTTGCTAGTGATAAAATTTGCTGGTATCTCGAACGTTATCACAAGATGAAAGTGTCAATGACAGGTGTCTATGGAGTGTTATGCCGCCACGGACTGAACAGGCTTCCCCATAAACTTAGAAGGCGCCAAATAAAAGCAATTAAGCGCTATGAAAAAAAGTGCCTGGGCATCACGTTCAGGTGGATGTTAAGTTTCTCAGTTTCAGCGATGAAAACAGCAATAAAACACGCAGATTCCAATACACCGCCATTGATGATGCTACCCGAATCAGAGCCCTGAAAGTGTATGAAAAACATAATCAGGAATGCGCCATCGATTATATCAATCATGTTGTAGAAAAGTTCCCTTTCAGAATCAAAATAATCCGTACAGATAATGGTCATGAATTTCAGGCTAAATTTCACTGGCATTGCGAAGATTTGGGACTTCAACATGTGTACATAAAACCAGCCAGTCCCAATCTAAATGATAAAGTTGAACGTTCACATTTGTCGGACAAACAAGAATTTTATCAGGTCACGTTCCGTAAGAAGCGGTACGATTCTCTAGAAATGTTGGCAAAAGATCTGGATCACTGGCGGGATTACTACAACAATGAACGAACTTATCAGGGAAAAATGTGCTGCGGCAGGACGCCAATGAATACATTAACTAATGGAAAAAGGATTTGGGCTGAAAAAAATTTAACTCAAATCTAATCTGACACTGGCACCAGAAAAGCTGGGTAACTGTCAGATCAGGTCTGAGCTAGTACAGTTTATATAATAATATCTGTCTAAAAATTAACCATTCCATTAATTTCAATCAAAAAATTGATATCATGATCGAGATTAGTACGAATGATAGTCTTTATTATTTTATGGTGAATTTAACCATATCTTCTAAAATGAGAATTTCTATTTATACTTCTTAAATAATTTACTTGTTGATCTAACCAATGATTAAATTCTTCCTTATACTGATGTCCAAACTTATTTAATAATTTTGAATAGGATAAGTTATTACTTTCTAATTGAATTGGTTGTCTAAGTGCGCGTACTAATTCACTACGAACAGAACGAAGTTGTGGGGAACTATCAAGAAATTTATGTACAAAATATGGCCAAACGTATAATCTTTCGCTGTGACCATTAGCAGAAAAACTATCAATATCTATAATTTGATCTAAAGTAGGTCACCTATTAACCGAACAATACATTAAAGTCTGGTTTGCATATTTATTTTTTTCACCGTGAGATAGATATTCAGCAAGCCCTTCACTCCACCATGAAATTTCTTCGGAGGAAAATTCTGCCGCATCACCATACTTATTATATTTACCATCAAGATAATGAACAATTTCGTGCCCAAAGTTATGAACATCATTTCCTTTCATATAAATAAAGACACGAGGCTGATTATTAGGCTGTGTCCCTTAATTGCGTAATCGGCGGTAAAACAAGCGAATGCAGCCCAGTTTCACCATTGCTAGATAGTTTCTTGCCGTTTTTTCATAACGTGTAGCGATCCGGCGATATTCCTTTAAACGGCCAAAACACCTTTCCACAACGTTGCGATGGCGATAAGCATCACGATCAAGTTGCGAGCGTCCATCTGAAGCCAGTTTTTCATTTGATTTTCGGGGAATAACCGTTTTCATCCCTTTTCTTTTCAACTCGTTACGTAGCGCATTCCCAGAGTAGGCTTTGTCAGCCAGTACCGTATGACCACGACGCTTC
>NZ_AUCC01000128.1 GCF_000429565.1 Arsenophonus nasoniae DSM 15247 | reverse complement strand
AGTTTTACAATTATTATCGACGCCATTCAACGATTGGTTATTTAACGCCACATCAAAAATATCATGAACTAAAAAATGCCGCTTAGATCTTCTACAGAATTTGTTGACCATTACACCCCTTTTTGAGCGTGTTTGTGTCTTTATGGGTAGTGGATGGCGAATCAATAAACTACATCAGGATGAAGAACACCTTATAAAATTGATGAATCCAACACTAAAGAACTATTCTATCGTTTGCAGAAGGGAAAAAGACCGGATCATGATTTATGGCAGTGTTGATTATTATCACTATCGCTACGGTAAATTAGCAAAATGCTCTGTTTCACTCACGAGAAATGCCAGCGCAATTGCGGAAGATATTAAACGAAAAGTATTAATCACCGCTGTTGATGAAATCAATAAAGCTAACGAGTATCACCAGAAAGAACAGGAGAAAAAAGAACAAAAAAGAATTTTAAAAGGAATGCTAGCACAGCAAGTTAAGTTAGAATCTTATTATAATGCTATTACGGTCATTGTCGCCTCAAGTGGTATTCATGGCAAGGTAAAAGAAGGTTATGACGGATATAATCTAAAGCTCTATAAACTAAACACCGAGCAGCTAATAAAAATTGTTGGTTTTGTATCGACATTATAAATCCGATTTACGCCAGTCTCATTGATGGCTGGCTATCATCAAAATACGCTAACCATCTTCTAATGTTAAGATGCCCGTCAGGGCATGAAAGGCGCGAAAAATGGTGATAGAAGAATACAAAGGGTTATACGCGCCGCTACGTGAGCGTAGCGAACTGCTAAACGATTATAGCCCCCGGAACTGCGCTTGCGCCCCCTGCACAGCGTTTTTCAGGCGTGACGAGCTGTGCGAGTCATGCAATTACGAACTATCCGCTACGCAATCGTTAAATGGTCGGAGACAAAAGAGAGTTAAAGCGATATGGAATTTTTAGTAATGAAATGTCACTAGGTAAAAATAAAATGAATCAAATCTATCATAGAAAAGCAGGTGGTAAATTAAGAAAAATGTTAACTGTGTATTCAGATGGCGAAAAATTTAAATTGCGGTTTTTAATTATGGATAGAACAGATCCAACACGTTCAGAAAAAGCTAAAGGGATTAAACCTAAAAGAATAATTTTAATGGATAAAGCGTTTTTTTTTGACAATATGGAAGATTTAAGATTAAACATTAAGCAGATGCCTTTGTCTGAGATGATTGTGGACTTTATTAAAATTTTTACGGCGAATAAAAATGAAAAATAATAATGTTATTGAAATAAATCCTACGCCAGAGAATGTAAAACGATTACGTATTGCTGCCGGTTTAACATTAAAAGAATGCGCGAATATATTTGGTATAAGTTTACGAGGCTGGCAGAAGAAAGAAGAATCGAACACAGTTAATAGTCGGGGGATTACAAAAGGTGAATACCTTTATTTGCTTTTACTCGCTGGAGAACACCCTGAATTCATCCTAAAGAAGCGACAAGAAATAGAGAAATAGCACTTCAAAAAAAGCACAGAACTACCATAAAAACACAAGACCCAGATAGGCGTAGTCACTACAAATGTGCACATTTGTAGCTCTCGCCAGCCGCTACACGGGGTTTTTGGAGGAAATCAAAGGAGTAAAATTTTGACAGAAAAACAACGATTACAGAATTTTTGGATAGAGGCTGATGCGTTATCCGGCGTAGGCTATTTTGATGTCGTTAATGCCGGTTTAGAGCCAGTAAAATATCACTATCCGGTAGCGTCAAAACAACAGGTATCGGCGCAACTTAACTTTAAAGTGTGGGAACGGTCAAAACTTTGTTGTTACTTTCGTTGCCTTGATTTAGGTGACTATTTTAAAATGAATTTGTTCTTCAATGCCAAGACAGGTGGGCACTATGCTTCACAACAAGGCAGTATTGATTTTAAATCATCGGGCCTTTTAGGGGAATGCTTTTTACTGGATATTGTGATAAGTGAAAAAGGTTACCCGATACTAAAAAGTGCACGAATGCTTGACGATCAGGGAGTGTTATGAATATTAAAGAACGTAGCCTGTTAAGTGAAGATGAATCTGAAATCTATTGTAACCTTAACCGCTTAATGCCAGAAGGTGTTGTTGTTTTTGTTAAAGTAAAACTGTCGGAATTTTTAACACCTATCGCTGAATATGGAACGGAACTATTTTACCAAGACTTCCTTGAATTGAACAATCTAACAGCCCCGTTTTTATTGTTTGATGTAAAGAATAGAAAAGTAGAAAAGGTAATTACATTTCACAATGATTCTAAAAAACAGACAACAGGTGAATTAAGGAAGATCCTTGAAATCTGCCAAATTCCTTTGATAGAAGTTGGCAGTATTGCCGAGTTGTATACACTTACTCTTTTTGAAAACAAAGAAGATTAAGTGTTGAATAATTTGTTAGCTTTACTGATGACTGAATTAGGCTTAGATGGAGTTGCTAATTTTTTTTCCGATAAAAGCGTTTTTGGATTTGAAATGTCATTGATAAGATCGCCATTAATCGCGCCAATTAAAGCTCTAACCTGAATTTCAGTATCATTTTTAACTATTAATGATGAGTATTCTGATTCTGTGATAGATATCCATGAACTCCATCCATTATTAGGTAGTAGTGGGTCGCGTACTCGTTTTTGCCACGCGACAACTTCGTTTTCTTTACCTTTATTTACCTGAGAAATATTATAGTCTGGAGAAAGAGCTCCAATAATATTTGCCAGTGTTGATAACGATGTCGGTTTTGCAAGGAGAGAAGCAACGAGTAAGGGTAAACGATCATCAATTTTTTTCAAACTAAATCCAGAAAGAATCACGTTTTTTATCGTTTCGCTTCTTTTTCCTTGTCCAAGTTGATCAAGATGTGCAATGGCCGTAGCTTGTTCATCTTTATCTGTATTAAGATAGAAATAATATTTCTTTGTCTTACTCATTGCTGTTTGCCCATTTCAGCAAGCGCCTTGACAAGAGCAAGCTGCGGTGTATCTAACTTTTTTACTTTGTTTTTGAGCGTACTCCAGTGTGCTTTAAATGCGGGATAAAGGTACTCGGCACCGCCGCCAGTTAGGTATATGCGATGAAATCCACGATAATGTTGCTCGACATGTTGGATAACTTTTTCTATTAATCTAGTCTTTGAGACTTCAAACGCAGTTTTCACGGTTGCTACGTGTTTAATATTATTGATTAGTGGCATGATATCATTATCATTTCCTGCCATTATTGCCCTGATGATAGTATCAGCTACATGATAATTACTTGGAGTATCAGCTTTTAACAAAGCGTCCTGTACGTGCTTGATAACCAGACTTACGCCTGTTCCTGCTTCACCGGATATCTTTGCGATGCTGTCAAATTGTCCTTCTATTACGCCACAGTCAAGCGTTGTTCCGCCCAAATCGACGACTAAGGATTGCTCTAATGCATGAACATTATCCATCTGTAGTGCTGATACTACGGCGGGAACAGATTCAGGGTATACGCGGATTTTCCCAAAGGTAAAAACGTGTCCTTTGTTCAGAGTAATCGGGCGCTGGAGATTCCTGATTTTTCGTTGGATATTGACTGTATTTTCCTGTGCGTCGTCGCTGTAGTACTCACTGATTGGCAACGTTACCCAAAGTTCGATCTCCTGTGGTGTGATGCCGGACAGTTGGAGCGCATGATGTACCGAAAGTAGGTTTTCTGTACGGTATTGAAAATCAATATTAGTGGTGGGTAGCACATCCGCTGATGCTTTGGAAAAGCTGTATTTTAGTCCATCTACTTCATAGTTATAGATGGGATCAGACGCGAATCCGCCCGGTTTCCACCCTTCGTTGAAGGTGTTTTGACTTACCAGTGTTTTTAGCTCCTGATTAGGTTCATCTTGCCAGCATAACTTGATAGCCGTGGAGCCGTCGTCGCAAAACACTTTTAGCATAAATTACCCCTTTTGTGGTGTGAAAATATGTCAATATTTTAAAAACGTACACCATTTTCGTGTGTTTTTCAATATTTTTTTACACCTTTTATGGTGTTATTTTTTGTTTTTTCTTTTTTTGGTGTTGTTTTTTGATTTTATGTCGAAAAAATATACTAGAAGTGTTTTTTTTGGGTGTGAATTTTATTATTTTATGATTGATGTACACCTGAGTTAGCTAAATGCCTCGAAGATCATATCCATAGAAAATCCTTTGTACTGAAGATAGCGGATCTGCTTAGCTTTCTCTTTTTGCTCTGCGGGGGGAGTATCAGAAAATTTTTTTATCCTTGCTTCTTTGGCCATCGAATACCAGTCTATGCCGGACTCCTCTATTTTTTGTTCAATTAATTCTTGCGGAAAACCTTTTTGCCTGATTTCCTGCTTTATTCGTGTTGGGCCATGGCGTTTTTTAATGTGTTTATCTATAAGGTTATTAATTAACTGTGTATCGTTGAGATAGTGATTATCGCTTAACCGCCGAACAACACAGTCAACGTATTCTTCTTTTTCTGTCAATTTGCTGAGTAGGCGACGTAAGCTACCAGAAGAATAGTCTTTTTTGGCTAAAAGGGTTATAGCGTAATCATATAATTCGTTTTCACTCATCATTCAAATCCGTCATTATATTACTCAATTAAATAAAAACCCTTCTGTTTAATGAAGGGTTTTTGTTTGTTAATTTTATTTGTTAATCAAAAACTCGTCAAGCTACGTTCGGCGCTAAGGGCTTCAGCAATGGGTTTGGGTTTGCATCCGAGTATCGTCTTAATTGGCGTAACCCTTCGATTTTACTTTTGGGTTGCATTATTTCCCGTTGTGGTTAAACTCAAATCCCACTTTTCCAGTGGTTTTATCTTGTAAAATCAACATGGCATCGAAATTTTTCCCTGCTTTGCTTTTAAAGCCTTTAATCATGCCTGTTTTTCCCTTTTGAATGAGAATTTCAACCTGTTTGTTAGTGAGCTTTTTTTCTGCCACAGTAGACCAGATTTTAAAGTCACATCCGGTACAGGTAAACAGTTTGGGACGCACCACAATATCCTTACCACAATTGGGGCAGGGGGTGGCTAATCTTTCACCCTGTCCACTGTTTGGTTTTGCTTCGCCTTTAATTTCACCCACGCTGACTGTATTGACGTGCTGGCGCAAATCATCGATAAGCGCATTCACAAATTCATCAACCGTTTTACTGCCTTGCTCGATATCGCTTTGTTGTGCTGACCAGAGGGCAGTCATATCGGGTAATGTTGCTGACTCTGGTAGAGCGCGGAAAAATGCCACGCCGGTTTCAGTGGGGAGCAGCTTGCCTTTTTCTTCACGGATAAACTGGCGGTTTTTCAGTTTTTCCAGCATGTCAGAACGTGTGGCGGGTGTACCGATGCCGCCGTGCTCATCCTTTTTGTCTTTATCCTTTTCTTTTAACGTCTAAGAATTTCAAAAATAAGTTAACAAAAATTTAACATTAATTATTAAGCAGAATAACGGGTGCGAAAGGTGATTTCCCCCTTTTTT
>NZ_AUCC01000127.1 GCF_000429565.1 Arsenophonus nasoniae DSM 15247 | reverse complement strand
CCAATGGTTGTTTGAACAACTCATGGCAATAACTGAAAACGTCTTAAATCACGGCGTAAGTAACTGGCAGGAACCAAAGTTAAAATATTCCGTGGTCAAATATTGGATAAAGGCAATAACCTTAATTCCCGATTTGTACGGTGAATTAGGGGAGGAAATAATTGCTTTTGTTCGTAACCAATTTGAGCAATCTCTTTGTGTTGAAGTTGCTATGGCACGGCAAAATTATCAATTCTGAATTTGATTATAAAGAATTAAATAAAATCTAACGGTACTTGTAGGGATCCGACTCCCTTCAAGTACCTAACCTAAAACCTAAAGATAGTAGGAGTTGAGCTATGCGAAATAATACGCATATCGCACGCGTAATGAAAGCGTGCAGCATATTAAACAAGCCGTTTTGTACGTCAAAAATTTTAATTATTCGTGAGTGTGTCAATTTTATTTGTCTTGTAGCGACATTAAAACAACAAGCGGAACAGCGCATTGAAGGAGGGGATGATAAATGAGTTGCTATATCATTAACAACAAAACTGCCTCCAGTATCGTAACTGCATTGATTGAGTTGGATTACATTCATGAAGCCGAAGCGCCAGCATTTTTAGATATGATGATGAGTTTAAATTCTAGATCAGTAAACGAGCGTTATTCCGAGAATGAACCGACAGTAAGATATGATTTTTCAAAACAACAAACTGATTTATATGAGGAAGATGGCTATAAGGCTTATGCCGCTGGCCTACAAATTATGGCTAATATTGCCTTTTATCACTATCAATCTTGCGAGACAGATATCTGTAATCAAACAATAGTCATGAAAATACTCAACAAAATGAAAGGCGAATTACTAACGGCGTGTAAATTTTGGCTAATAGAAAACGGTTTTAATGATGGTAACGGTTGGAAAGGCAAAGATTATGATAATTTGCCTTTTTCTGAAAAGACGACCTGGGGACTTTATGATCATGATAAAAAGGTGATAACGGGGTGTGAAGGAGGCAGTTATGCAAACTGATTGTTTTGATGATAATTCGAAACTATTATCAATTTTTGATAATGAGAATGAATTTTTTGCCTTGTGTGAAATGATTAACCGTGATTTTGAAGAAACCAAAAGAGTTGTAGAGCAGACACAAAACTTTTCCCCTCAAATTTTTAATCAAAAAAGGTTAAGAAAATTTAAAACGATTATCAATTATATCGGAAATAAGCAATTATAATAAAATCGGCGGTATATCCGCCTTTTTTTATAATTTATCTTTTTGCTGTTTATTTATTTTAAAATCAGCAAGGCTAATGACGGGTGCTTTTCTTTTTTTCTTTTTGCGTGGTTTTATAACCGGAATATGATTATCATAAATAAACATAACAGGGTCATCATTTTCGTTCCGAATTTCAATCTTATCAAAATTAATATTTTCACCATGAAAATAAAGATTAACGCCGGAGAGAAATTTAATGTCATAAAATTGTAATTCTTCAATCGCTTCACAAATTGCTTTCTTAAGACTTTGTTTATTCCAGCGACCATTAAATTTTATTCTCATTTATTATTCCTTAATTTAATGTTTATTTACTGGTGCTGATTATTTTTTATTTTACGATAAACTTTGTTAATTTTTCTGGCGTAAATTAATCTTTGTTTATTCTGTATTTCATTATTTTTAAATCCGGCATTATAAGCGCCTATTGCTTACCAGGTTACACCCCATTTATTAAATGCCAGCGCTAAAAAATAAGCGCCAGTATAAATATTCATACAAGCATCATTTCTTAATTGATAAGGGGTAATACCTAACGATTTAAGATAATTAATATGCTGTGAGTTAATTTGCATGAGGCCAATATCAATACTGTTATTATTATTTTTTCCGATAGCATTCGGATTATATTTTGATTCTACCCAAGCGATAGCCCGTAATAAATCAGGGTCTATTTTATAATCTCTGCCCGCCAAATAAAAACAATCGGCAAAACTGGCATTAGTGAAAAATCCAAACAGAAAAATTACGATTAAAAGTTTTAAAAATTTCATCAAACAGCCTCGATTTTATCCCCCAAAAGTCCCTAGTCCATCGCTCTCACAACACTTCTTATCGCCCACTCCTTAGCATAGAATATGTTCACACCCCACGCAAATTAAAAATTTGCAATAAATAAATTTAAAATCAATAAGTTAGGTTTTTTAATATTTAATTAATTATTTTACATCTAAAAAACTAGAGTCGTTAACAACTTAAAAATAGAGTCTTATTAGAGTTATTGTTATTTTTCATACGGATAGCTAGACTCAACTCTAGAGTCAAGTCCTTAAAAGACTCGCCTTACGACTCGTGTTTTTCTATTTGTAAGTCGTATAAGAGTCGTAATTCAAGTCGTTAGCGACTCGTATTTCTGAGCAATGAGTCGTCTTACGAGTCGTTATGTAAGTCGTTTACGACTTGCATTTTTGTTATGCGAGTTGTATAAAGAGTTGTGAGTGAGTCGTAAACGACTCGTTATTGACTCAATAAAGAGTTGTGTGCAACTTGCTTTGATATGGCTAATTTTTAACCTAATCATAGTCTATTCGTCAAGGATAAAATTTCATGGCAAGATTACAAATTTACACGTCAAATGATGTTTTTAATCGGATTGTTAATATCGTAAATCAACAAAAAAATGAGGGTGCGAATGAAACTGAAATTAGCTTATCCAGTGTAGGGACAATGTTACTTGAACTTGGTTTAAGGGTTTATGAAGCTCAACAAAATAATGAAGATAATTCTTTTAATCAGGAAGCCTTTAATAAAGTTGTACTTGAAAGTTTAATAAAGACAAAAAAAGCCGTGTCGTTAATTTTAGGTATGCAATCTTTTTCTCCTTATTTAGAAGGAAAAGAAAATTATGAATATCATAAAATGGTTAATGAAATTAGAGATGCTGCTAAAGAAGAGATTAAGAAATTTTTTCCAGATGATTAATTTTAACTCTATTAATTGAATACCGTCATTTTGACGGTATTTTAAATTTATTTGTAATTATTGCATATTTGCATCACGCCGATCATGATTTGAATATGTATAACAGAAATTGAGATAAAAATAAAAAATAACCTAAATATTACGTACAAAAATATTTTTTAGGTAAATATAAAATTTAAGGAAAAACTATATCTTTTTAGTATTAAATAAATATTTTTTATCACTTATTTCATTTTTTAAAACTGGTTTTTTATCGTACAAAAAGTCTTGTTGAAATTTTATAGAAAAATTAATTATTAATTCCAATGCTGACAACATATCTGATTCTGAACTTTCTCCTGGTATACGATAAATTGCTAATATCACTGAAGCATCTAAATCCGTAGATAATATTACATTAGAATAATAGTTTATTTTTAAAATTTGGATTAATAATTCTGGGTCATTAGTTGCCCTCATTAAAGGGCAGATCATCTCTATTACTCCATTTGATCTATCAAAGTAAATAGATAGATCATTATTTATAGATAACACAGGCTCTTCATTATCTAATTCTAGACCAAAGTAATCATATAAAAATGATAGCAATTTTTGCATAAATCCATCAACTTTTAACTAAATTAGAAAGACCTTTTAAGCTATTGAATACCTTTTTATCAGCAATACGTTTTTCATATGAAAGGTTTAAAAAACTTAATGGCAAATTTTTGATGACTTTATTACCTTTTGCTCCAGTATTATAATACTGTATTTCTTGATTACCACTTTTGGTGAAAACTTCTTTCATTAACTCATTGTTTATTCCACCATAAGGTGATCCTGGTTTACTAAGTTTTATTCTTTGATTATAGGAAATAACTTCTTGTTTTATCTCTGAATCTAGCATTCCAGTCCTATCTTTTCCACTTTTACAATTCCAGCATGGAACCGCTTTAATTTCATATGCAAGCATAGCAATGCGTTTTGATGCTTTATAAGGTTCACCATCATCAACATGATGCCATTTATTTTTCCATATAGTCTTTATTTGTTTGCTTAACTCCAGGACTTTATCTACATTATCTGGGTTTCCTTTTAAATACTCACCAACCCAACCTCCAGGAGTTGAATTTGGCTCCAAATCATCACCTAATAATTTTTGCATTGCCATAGAGTTATAAACATCAGAGGCTGAATTACCCACCTTAAACTTTAGTGCTAATTCGTTTACTCCAAAATTAAAAGCAGATACCTCTAAGATAACTTTAACATTTTGTATTTGACCTTGTTTGTCTCTAATTCTTAAAGTCATTTTTTGTTGATTACTAAGCGCCTCCCATGCTTTGATCTGATCACGTAGCATTGTTTCTTCATTACCTATCTTAGTATTGGTTAATAAAGAAGTAGATACCAACCGTAGTTTAACAGGCTCTCCTTTTAAGGCTTTATCAAGGATATGTGTCTTAGAAAAAAGCGCTGCTGTAACTACTTCTCTGGCTCGATTTCTAGCTCCAAGGGTTCTTTCGTACGAATTTTCTGGCAATTCATAAGGTGATAAAACCCCGTGACGTATACCTTCAAAAAGCGTTTTATTAATACCATTCTCTTTTATACTTATTGATGATTTCCATAAATTAGTCGCATGATAAGTTTCTTTTGTTGAGGATGAACAGATACCTTTATCGGAATAAGATATAGGGAAAATATCATCTTTCCCTAATTTCATTTTACTTGCTGGTTGTTGTTTACTTAAATAGGTTTTCCCAGCATAGGTAATATTATTTTTTATGGTACGCCAATTTTTATTATTTAGGTGTTCAATTAATGCTTCTTTAAAAGTGATATTGGCTAATTTTTTAGCTTTAAAAGAAGAATGTTTATTTTGTAAAAAGTTATTAGATATTAAGTTAACAAGATTATTACGTAATTTTTTGGAAATTTCTATTTCTTTATCTGTTGCGACTCTGTTTTCCTTAAATTTTGAAGCATCCAATTGATTGGATAGCGAAATTAGCGTAGAACTATCTCCTCCTACCTTATTCATAGCTAGAATAGCGGCATCTATTAAATTACGCTGATAGTCGTAGATATCATGAATTGATTGGTTGGTTTTAAATTTATTTTTTATTGATTTATTCAGAGAAATGATTTTTTGATAAGCTTTATAAGCTTTTTTTGGTGGTTTACCATGACTAACAGTTAATCTAACTTTATTAAATTCTACACTATTTATTTTTTCTTTATTTGAATGATAAAGATTAACATTCAAACTATTATTTATTATTTTCATATTCATTTTTAATAATTTATTAACCTGGTTTTAATTGAAAAATAATTTTGACAGATATATATTAATAACTTTATTGTTCAATAACTTATTATTTAGTTTTACTATAACACAATAAATTTTATCAATTTGTTTATAAATGTAATATGTTTTAGTCTCCTAACGTTTTTTCTTTAGCAAGATCACGTACCATCTCCCGTTCTATTTGTTGAAGTTGTTTGGTTAATCGATTTTCATTGACGACTTTTTTGACTATCTCATCGATATTTTGTTTTTGCTGATAATCTTCCAGGGCTTTTCGTTGCTCAGGGGTTAATGTTGAGGT
>NZ_AUCC01000126.1 GCF_000429565.1 Arsenophonus nasoniae DSM 15247 | reverse complement strand
AGTATAGCTATGACCACTAAAAAATAGACGTTTCTTTAAGAGTCTGCTCCATAGCATTTTCTAATAATAATTTAGAATTACGCATTAATTTTCTAATTGAATTTTTAATTTTATGCCAATAATGTTCTATAGGATTTAAATCGGGAGAATAGGGAGGCAAGTAAATAAGCTTTATTCCAGCTGCTTGCATTAAGTTTTTAATTTTTTCTGATTTATGGAAAGAGGCATTATCAATGATAACCGTTTTTCCTTTCGTTAATTTAGGGATCAAAATATTTTCAATATATAGTTCAAATACCTGTGTATTACAGTGACCTTGAAACATGAAGGGCGCCATAAAATCTTGATTGCATAACGCGCCTATCATGCTAATTCTTTTTTTATAATGGCCTGGCTGTGCTTCATAATATCTTTTACCAATAGCGCTGTAACCATAGGGATAAAAATCATTATCATTCATCCCTGATTCATCGACAAAGACCCTTTGCTCAAGGCAAACAGCTTTTATTTCAGCTAAATAGGCCGCGCGTTTTTCTTCGCTTCTTTCGGCATAAGTTTGGCTCTTTTTTTTCTAGAATAACCTATTTTTTTCATCGCTCTTCCTATCGTTGATGAGCCTACACGATAAATTTCGGCCATTTCTACTTGCGTATAATCTCCATGGTGGGCAACAAATTCACGAAATTCATTTAAATCTTTTATTCCATGGCTATGTCCTTTTTGAAAACCTGTTTGTGGGTTTAAATGACCTTGAATTTTTTCTAAATAAAGCCAGTTATACAGCGTTTGTCTTGCTATATTAAAAATTTTGCATACTTTTATTTTGTTCATTCCTTCATGAACCGCTTTCACTGCACGTTCTCTTAGATCTACGCTATATGACATTGTTTTATACTTATTAAAGTATTTTATTTTAACAATAATTTTGACCATTTGTTAATGGGTAGCGCTATACCTTTAAAGCCGGTATGAGTGCCTGTATCTGTATTTTAGGCGTAGCATGGTTAGGCGACACGTTTGTCCAAGCAAATATTGATTGGATCAAAGCCACTGCCGGCCAGCTTATTCATAATCATTCATGGATGTTAGCGGTGATATTTTTTATCTGTTCTGCGTTACTCTATTCTCAAGCTGCAACGGCCAAGGCGTTAATGCCAATGGCATTAGCGTTAAACGTCAGCCCATTAACCGCCATTGCCTCTTTTTCTGCGGTTTCTGGTCTCTTCGTTTTACCAACCTATCCAACCTTAGTGGCTGCCGTTCAAATGGATGATACCCATACGACGCGCATTGGTCGTTTTGTGTTTAATCATCCATTTTTTATTCCTGGCACAATAGGTGTTTCCTTATCGGTCCTTTTCGGCTTTTTGTTTGGTAGCATCATCCTTTAACTTAACTAAAATATGATTCAAGGGCCTAAAGTCCTTGAATTTTTATCGTATTAATCAATATTCTTTAAGCAAAATTAGACACTAAAACTTTTCCAATCCATAAACAGTAGGTTATAGTTCAATAATTATCTTATTTTAAACTTAACACCTATTTTAAAATCTATTATGCAGAGACGTCTTTATGTTTTAGGCTACTTACTATTACTTTGTGGAACATTCCTTTTATCAACCGCAGCACATGCTATTTTTGAAAACGGAGGATGAATCGGTTGCTCTCTGCTGATCAAGCTTTCTTGTTTGATTTTGAACAAAAAGAAAACAAATTGATATTGAATTGGCAAATACAGCCTGGCTATTATCTCTATCAAAAACAGATTAAATTTCAGCCCAGTCATGCCAAACTGGGTAAATATCAATTACCAAAAGGAAAATATCATCAAGATGAATTTTTTGGTAAAACTGTGGTTTATTTTAATAATTTAGTTATTAACATTCCTATTATCCGTGCCACAGACCAGGCCAGTATTGAAGTGAAATATCAGGGGTGTGCGGCTGCCGGCTACTGTTATCCACCAGAAACCAAAATTATTCCCCTTAGCACGGTCATTGCAACAAAAAAATTGCCAGCCAGCAGTCAATTTGTTCAATCAAACACTAACACGTCAGCGAAAAAAACGACTCACGAAAAAACTGAACAGCCCTTCTCACCTTTATGGGCACTCCTATTCGGCATTGGTGTTGCATTTACGCCCTGCGTTTTACCAATGTACCCTTTGATTTCAAGTATTATATTAGGCAAGCAACGGCCGAAAAGTGTAATAAAAATCTTTTGGTTAGCTTTTAGTTATGTGCAAGGAATGGCTCTCACTTATACGCTGTTGGGGCTAATTGTGGCAGCGGCTGGTTTATCATTGCAAGCAGCACTACAGCACCCTTATGTTTTGATCATAATTTCAGCTCTATTTATTCTACTGGCATTTTCCATGTTTGGTTTCTATAACCTACAGCTACCTTCTTCACTGCAAACAAAACTGATTAATTGGAGCGACCACCAAAAAGGAGGATCTTATTTTGGTGTATTTATTATGGGCGCCTTGGCCGGACTTATCTGTTCTCCCTGTACCACTGCGCCACTCAGTGCTATTTTGCTTTACATTGCCCAAAGCGGAGATATATTAATCGGGGGTTTAACACTTTACCTCTATGCATTAGGTATGGGGCTGCCACTGATTGGCATAATATTATTTGGCCATCGACTACTTCCACGTAGCGGTCCCTGGATGCAGTATATCAAAGAAGCTTTTGGCTTTGTCATCTTAGCATTACCCATTTTCTTACTCGAAAGAATTTTTGGCGAAATTTGGAGTCTGCGGTTAACCAGTTTATTAATTACTTCATTCTGCCTATGGGCTCTGATTCTATTACTTAAGAAACATGGCGGCTGGGCGCGGATTGGGCAGATGTTATTTTTACTATTAGCCATCATAGCAGCCCAACCACTACAAAATGGGGTTTGGCAAATGTTTGCCATACCACTCCCCCAAGAGCCATTAGCTTTAAAATTTAACCAGGTAAAAAATTGGCAGCAAATCAAACAAGCAATCAGTAATAATAGTGGCAAAATTGTTATGCTTGATTTTTATGCTGACTGGTGTGTCGCCTGTAAGGCGTTTGAAAAATACACCTTTAGTGATCCTAAAGTAAAAAGTAAGCTGGATAATATGTTATTACTACAAGCCAATGTGACAGAAAATAGTGCTGAACAAAAATCCCTTCTACAATATCTGGATGTCTATGGATTACCCACTATTATTTTCTATGATGAGAAGGGCAGCGAATTACCCAATTCCCGGGTTTATGGTTTTATGAATAGCAAAATGTTCTATCAGCATTTAGAACAAGTTACGCAACGGCAAGAGAAATAAACATGCAACGTGAGCAAGTCCTGAACTCGGTACTACAACTGTTAGAACAACACGGCCTTAGCGGTAATATAGAGATTCTACTAAAAAAACTTAACGTTGACGTTAATCAGTCGCGTCAATTTTGGCCAGATGATGAAGCGCTCCTGTATGACTGTTTACGCTACCATAGTCAACAGATTGCAACCTGGCAACGCCAGCTGCAACTGAATGACGAACTTTCGCCAGAAGAAAAATTATTAGCCCGTTATAACCAGTTAGCCCAAAAAGTTACCGATAATCGCTTTCCTGGCTGCCTATTTATCGCGGCATGTAGTATTTTTCCCAATCCAGAGCATCCTATTCATCAACTAAGTGAACAGCAAAAACAATTGTCATTTAATTTTAGCCTCGAGCTACTAAGGCAACTAGATATAGACGACAGCGAACAAGTGGCTAAGCAAATGGAACTGATTTTAGAAGGTTGCCTAAGCAAATTACTGGTTAAGCGAAATATTGCAGATGTTTTGATCGCCAAGCTATTGGCAGAAGATATATTAACCATAGCTAAATGCAGAAAGAATGATGCTTTAAATTAAAAAATAAGCCCAAAAAAGATAGCCATTATTTTGGTACAAAAAAACAGCAAATAAGCCTAATTTCGCGTTTTTTACCGGAAATACATTGACGACTTGGGTGGAATAAGGTTTAATGCGCTCGGTTGCCCGGATAGCTCAGTCGGTAGAGCAGAGGATTGAAAATCCTCGTGTCGGTGGTTCGATTCCGCCTCCGGGCACCAAGTTCCTAACAAGGTAGCTTGAAGCTGTCTACGCCAGTGATGGGTTAGAAACTTAAGTGCCCAGTTCATCTTTGAATAATCTTACCACCTTGTAACTTACAGGTGCATTTAAGTTACTAAGTAAGAGGGGCTAAAGTTAACAAACACCCTTCTCAATCACTATCTATATTTGCTTCTTGCTCGTGAGCTTAGTCAAGTTAGCCAGGAGCGTACCATATACTGCATCTTTGGTTACACAACCCATTAAAAAATCAGCTATCATTCCTAATAATATTAAACCTTTTATCTGCATGTTATATCCTTTTATATATTGCGTACGCTGAAAGTAATTTACCGCTATTACCGACAATAATATTTAAAATATTGCTAGTGGAAAAGCCCAATCAGGTGCTCCATTAAGTCCTAAAAACCTATGCCAAAAACGACGATGGCGCTACATTCTTATGTTTATTGACGATGATCCATTAGCAAACAGCACTGGTGGCAACCTATATTGTCCACCAGCAACACTGAGCATAACGCTATCAGGCTCTGAGGATTCAAATGAGGACATGGAATCAACAAGATGTTCAACATCACTATCCTTCAACTGATGATAACGATTGCTCGAGAGGTCAGTGGGTAGCGATATGGGTTGCACAGCAAAATCATTTTCCGGTTTGTTAAACGTTGCAGGCAGCTCAATGCTTCTACGCCTGCGCGCGCTATCTGTGAGATCCACCTCAGGCGTGTTTGCTGTCAATGGATCTTGCACAATCACCGTCAACTTATCAGGTGATAGCACCACCACTGGTTTAACCGTCGACACCAGAGCCGGTGCCGGCTTAGCAAAAAGGAAATCGTTCGCGTCAAGCTGAGAAACATCCAGCGTATCAAGATACAGTAGCTTGACATCAGCGTCCGCCCCATCGGCGCTTTTTAACATCACGTCAACACCATGGATCTGTGATAAGCCATTAATGGTCGCACGATTATTCTTAACAATAGTCAGTTGGCTAAAATCACTGATACCGACTTGGCGCAAGTCAATTTTATCAATACCGTGCCGAAATCCTCTTAATGCATTCTGGTAATCATTAACGCCCCGCTGGGCTTCTACCACAAACACATCTGATGCTGCACTATCACGACTATAGATAGTTCCAGCCAGACTAAATTTCATTTGCCCCTGCGCATCAAGATTAAAATGGATCCCATCACCACCGCCTTTGAGGATCACCGTTCCCAGACCCGTTTGTGCTTGGGTCATGGTAGTATGGCTACTGGTATAAGCGGCTGGCGCAACAAAAGTGGGCTGGAAATTGAAATTCTTGGCACTGAGCCCTGCAACAGTCTGTTTTTTTAAGGTAACACTCTGTCTATCACCCAAGTCAACTTTAACATCCTCCCCTTCTTGTAGTGGTCTAATAAAACTGTAGAGATTTATAGCTTATAATTAAGCAAAATCTTATAGGTATAAATATGACCCGAAAAGTAAAAGTAACCTTTAGCGGAAAGCAAAAACTGGAATATGCAAAACTCATGGTTGAAGGTGGATATAGCAATATCCAAGTTGAAAAAATATCCGGTGCGGGTAAATCTGCCGTATCACGATGGAAGCAACAATATCTTGCCGAGTTAAATGGGAATACGCCTGTAAAATCAAAAGCGTTAACACCCGAGCAACAGCGCATACAAGAATTAGAAGTTCAACTTAAGCGTGCTCAGAGGGATAATGA
>NZ_AUCC01000125.1 GCF_000429565.1 Arsenophonus nasoniae DSM 15247 | reverse complement strand
CCGGAGAACCCAGGTTTTTCTGTGCTGATGAAAGGATTTCTGCGTACCGATCCGTACAAATGTATTCTGTGTGGCGACAGGCTGCTTTTCACCGGGGCGCAAATGGGTAAAAAAGCAACGGAATTGTTGTCAGAAAGACTGCATAACCTGGAGAAAAAGCGATGGTTACGCATCTAAACGCAGGATTAATGTGTCTAAAATAAGGAAATCAGGTTAGAAATTACACTCTCTGAGGAAATGTTAACTGGCACTAAACACAATAAATCGATCCCCATCTCCTTTTTGCAATAAGGGATGGCTTTTGCTACTCACTTTAAAAGCGATTCAATTTCCTAACCATGAACAGATTGAGCAGGGAAATCTTAGTGTTGATGAATTTGTCGAACAATTGTATGGTGACATTAATCGTCTGCTATCGGATGATATTGGACAAAACCTAAAGATTGATACCCCAACAAATCAGACAAGCACAACTATATGCTGCCCTAATTGCAACAAGGCATTATTGGATAAGCCTAAACTTGTCGTTTGTGAAGCCCAATGTGGTTTTAAAATATGGAAAACGGTTTGTGAGAAAACACTGACCACAAAACAGATTGAAACACTGGTCAAAAAAGGAAAAACAGGCATTATCAAAGGCTTCAAAAGCAAAGCGGGTAAAAACTTCGATGCAACGTTGATATTGCAGGACAAGACCACAGGGGCAACCCGATTTGAATTCGAAAATAACAGGTAAATTAACATGAGTGAAACAGCCAAAACGCTAAAAAGAGAAGAAGAATATCAGATTATCGCTAAACATTTTAGTAGCATTACGACAATAAGAAAGTTTGCGTTAACAAAAGATTTCGAGTGGCTACAGGAAGTTAAAGACAAACTGGAAGCGGTTATTGAAGAAAACAGAGAACTCTTTGAACAAGCCAAAAAAGAAGCAGAGGAAAAAGAAAAGCAACGCCTTGCCCTAATTAAAATGATTGAAGATAGTGGCTTTAGTCTTGATTCACTCTTGAACCCTGTTACCACGGGCAAAATTAAGACGAAGAAAAAAAGTAGTATTAATGCACGGAAGCCAAAATATGAATTTTTAGACGAAAACGGCGAGATACAAACATGGTCAGGCAATGGCAAGCCACCCACAGCACTCCAAAAATTACTCGATGATGGGAATGAGCTAGAGGAGTTTTTAATAAAAAACTAAGAATTTATTATAAAAAATATAGGTACAGAAATAAAACTGTACCTATAAATTAGATATCGAAAGTTAAAAAATCAGGAGGAGACTGACAATATCTATTAAAATTAAATATAACAGCCGATTATTTATTTGTACTTATATCATCTTTAATGCAAAAGGCACTTCCATCAAGATATTTCAAATCGTCATTCTCTAGATTATTTTTAAATTCCTTTACTGCAAACTGACACTCATGTTCCGTTTTAAATTCTTGAGAATGAATACTGGCAAAGTTATTTGTTGAGTAGGGAGTTGAAAACATAGTAAGAATTAATATCCACATATGATTCGCCTCTATTTATAATAATGACTATTTATATTGCATTTTTCCCTGGTGTTGGAAAAGATAAATATTTAATCTCAAAAAAATATATTTTAATTAACTGCGCTAAACTTAATGTAATTAACTATAATGACTTCAAAAATAAATAAAATAAGCAAAATTACTATTTACTTTAGATATAAAAAAGGATTATAATTTAATGTTATTCAGTTTTTTTTACAATTGAATTAGGCTGGATTTTTGATGAAGATTGCTCTTGCTCAAATTGATACCGTCTTAGGCAATAAAAGAAAAAATTTATTAAAAATAGAGAATCTATGCAGCAAGGCAGCTAAAGAAAACGTCGATATTATTTGTTTTCCTGAGCTTGCTAGAATTATAGCATTAAAAGGAGCGGATATTATTTTTCTTCCATCTGCATGGCATAAAGAAGCTAAAGACATTTGGACGATAAATTGCGCTAGTCGAGCATTAGAGAACGGTATTCATTTAGCGGCAGTAAATAGATGTGGGAAAGAAGAAAATCTTCATTTTTTTGGTGGAAGTCAATTAATAGGTGCAAGAGGACAAACATTAAAATTAGCAAATTATAATAGTGAAGAGCTAATTTTCTGTGAAGTAGACTTTAATGAACAGTCAAAAACACGATTAGAAATACCTTACTTAAGACACAGAAGAACAGATATTTATTCAATTGAATATACCGATAAAAATGAATATTAGACGATTTTGTGAAAAAGACATTGACCATTTGTGCAAATGGTTTTCATCTAACGATGAGGTTTTACAATGGGGTGGTATAGATTTAGCATGGCCTCTTACTAAGTCACAAGTTATTCCAATGTTGCAAGAAGCTAATGAATCACCGCCAAAGCGTTGGATGTTTATTGGTTTTCAGGACTCAATCAGACTAGCTCACGCACAGATAGAACTTGACTGGCTTCATGGTGTAGCTCTTCTTGGGCGTGTAGTAATCAACCCTGATTATCGCAAGAAAGGCTTAGCTGTTCCTTTTTTACAGAAAATTATTGATGAAGTTTTTTCCAGATTAGAATTTCAGAGGCTTGAGTTAAATGTTTATAGCTTTAATAAGCCAGCAATAAAAACCTATCAGCGATTAGGGTTTATCCAAGAAGGTATTAGACGTTCCGCAGTAAAAGCAACTAATGAACGATGGGATGATATTATGTTCAGTATGCTACGAAACGAATATTTAAAGATCAATAAGTTAAATTGACTAATTCTTAAGTTTTCTGAGGCGACCCCTTATTGAAGATAGACACAACCCAATAAATTATACTGGCAACCAATAATGAATTTAATGAAGGAATACCTAATTCTACTGTTGCGCCAACAAAACTTCCTATTACACATGCCAAGATGGCAGTCCATCCAATTAAAGGTGTTGAAGTATCGTCAGGTAATAGTCCTTTTTCTCTAGTTTTATCTAGGATTTTCCGACTTGTTTTCAACATATAATAATCAATTAATATTACACCAATAATAGGTGGAAAAAGAACGCCAAGAAAAACAAGGAAATCAACAAACCTATCTAGCATTCCAAGAACAGACAATGTGGTTCCAAGAATTCCTAGCATTATTGTTAAATAAGAATAAGATAACTTCTTTCCTATTACTCCTTCAATGGCGTTAGCAATTCCTAGAGATGAAGAATAAAGATTTAAATCATTAATTTTTAATGCTGATAGGATAACACTAAGAAGACCTATCCATCCTGCTGTTTGCCCCATGATAGTCACCACATCGTCAGTATCAAGCGCATGAGCAATTAATATTGAAATACCATTGACAATAAATTCACCTATCAATATGGAAATTAATGTCATCCAAAAAACATGTTTGCCACTTTGACAATAACGACTAATATCTGGTGTCGAAAATGCACTGGTCATACATCCACCTGCAACCGCTGTAATTCCTGCTGTAATGCTTATTGCTGTCCCTGACGGTATTGTCGTGATAAGGTTTGAAATATTATGATCTTTTACCAGCAGAAAAAAAATCCAAGCAACAACAACACAAAATAAAGGCACGGAAATTTTTGCAGTCCAGTTTAAGGCTTTGACCCCAAAGGCCACTAATGCTGTCAAAGTTAAGCCAGATATGATAGCTGCCAAGTTAAATCCAAGCCAATTATTGCTAGAGTAGTTAATTGCTTTAGCTAAAATTGAATTTTGGATGCCAAACCAACCAAGAAGACTAATTGCTATAACTGATCCAATTATGGCTGACCCTAAACGCCCAAATCCTGTCCAACGTGAAAGTAAACTAATTGACAATCCTTCTCTTGCACCAGCAATTCCTAATCCAAGACTTAGGAATTCTAATATTAAAGTACCACATAACGTAGCAATCATTGCTTGCTCGAAAGTCATACTATGACCCAACATAGCGCCCAACATGAACTGTGATAAAGATGTCATTTGCCCTATTCTGATAAGTGTTACATTAAAAAAACTGAGTCTTGCATTGTGAGGAACACGATAGAGTGAATATGAATCGTCATTTGACATATATTTTTTCTCGTTAATTTTAAATTCAAACTATTTAACAAATTTTATTCCACTTCTCAAAAAATCCGGTGGAATATACTTATCAAGACCTATCGCTTGGCAATATTCAATAAGTTGAGCATTGCTATTAACATCAGCTTTTCTATAGATACTCTTTATGTGTGAATCTATCGTTGAAGGGCAAACATCTAGTCTTTTAGCAATTTCTTTAGCAGTTAGCCGTTGTTGTGCCCAGAAAATCACTTCTAATTCTCTTTTTGTGAAGAGATCATTGGGAGGAGTAAAAAAGTAAACATAGGGTGACATATCATAAGTTTGGAAATTCACAATTTCTCTTCCATGATAAATAGTTCCGACAATTTCGCCTGATTGATTATAAAACGGTCTTTTTTCGAAAAAATAAGGCTTTAATCTATTTTCTTTAAAATTTAAAGTGGTTTGGATGGCTATTTCTTTTTTTCTATCGGATATGACTTTATGATCATGAATTAGAAGATTTGAAGAAAGTTCTGCCACAGGATGGGGTAATTCACTGTCAAACATACCTTCTATGTTGAAATCAAGTTTTATTCCTAAGTGACTAAGATTATTAGCATAAACAAATTTTGAATCTAAGTCCTTTACTCCCCAAGGATCACTCTCATGTCTTAAAAAAGATATCAAAGAACCTAATTCATTATCTGATATATTTTTTTTCATAAAATGACCTTAACTCAGATTAATATGACCACCTTTTTTGAATGACGGGTGGTAGACTGAATGAGGTTGCTACAATCGAACTCAAGCGATCGGCGAGTCTTTAGACTCCCCCATCCAGCCCACCATAAACATTGGCATGAAATGTGCCAGTATAAATATATAGTATATTTATACTGGGCTTGAGTGGACGGGGTAGCAATCCCGTTCTCTGATTTTTTCAGAGACAAACCAAATTTAATAATACTGCTTCATCTTGTCAAATCATCTTAGAGGTGTCCGCTTGAAAAACGGAAAATATCCTACGCTACAGCTAAGCCTATTTTGAGAAAAACTTAAAGGCTAAAACCTGAATTTTGCTCTTGCCGTTGCTGTTTTTTCTGCTCCTGTTTGGGCTGTTCAATCACCTGTTTTTGTTTTGCTTCTTCAACATGGGCTTCCAGTGTTGCCCTTTCCGCTTTCAAAGCCTCCAGTTCGTCTCTTGGCATCGCACGGTTTCGCATACTTTGATTTAATGATTCTAGCGCTTTTTCAGCGTAACGAAACGGTGAGTCAATCTGGCTGTTTTTGAGACTGGTTAAATCAATATAAACAGGCTCAACCTTACGCATATCAATGTTTTTGGTATCAATGCCCATGCGGTTCAAATCCGCTTCTTTCAGATCTTTAAGCTGCATAACCATCTTGTCATCTTGCTTAAATGCGACCTTGAAGCGGATAACACTCTCAAATCCATCATTTTGAGGGGCTGGCATCACAATCAGGCGGTTAAAGGCTTTATCATCGATTTTATAAGACAGGTTTTGCCTGTCGGGTTGTATTATTTTCTCTGGCTCTGCGGTGGCTTGTTGGGGAGTTTGTACAGTCTTTTGCTGCAATTTTTCAGCATGGGATAACATCATCTGATGATATTTATCCGGTGACAAAATAATGTTGATATTTTTTTCAGCCGCCGCAATCGCACAGGTTTGTTTAAACTGTTCACTCCCTGTTAATCGTAATTTACCACCAAACTTGTTTTTGGCGTATTCCAGCGCCATGGCTGCTTGTGCTTTACTGCTATTACCTGAAAACTCGATATGTGACCCTTTATCAGAAAAAACCACTTCCTGCGT
>NZ_AUCC01000124.1 GCF_000429565.1 Arsenophonus nasoniae DSM 15247 | reverse complement strand
ATATTTTATATTTTATATTTTATATTTTATATTTTATATTTTATATTTTATATTTTATATTTTATATTTTATATTTTATATTTTATATTTTATATAGTATATTTTATATAGTAAAAATATAATATAATTAATTTAATAACAACCAGTTATTTTTGATAAATTACTCTAAAAAATTAATTCATTTTATTATATTGAAATAGCTGATTAACTATATTTTTTTCATTTACAGTCAGATTAGAAATTATAAATTCATTATTTTTTTGCTGAAAAGAAGATGCCACATCGATTAATAAAGCGATATCTTTTTCATCAAATAATATGTCACTATTTAAAGAAGTATTAATTTCAAGCTTGTTTTTATATTTTTCATAATCATAAATTGTTATTTTATTATTATTATTACGTGATGATATAACTAAATCATTATCTCGATAGTCAAATACAGCACCACCACCTAAGCCTTGAATAAAAATTTTATTATTTCCTTCATTGAGCAATACATTTATATCACCTGTACCATGATTTATCGCTAAAATATTATTCCCTTTACCGGCATCAATAATATTATTGCCTTGCGTTGATATAATAATATCATTACCATCACCGGTTGAAATAATATCATTCCCATTACCATCCCCAGCTAAAATAATTTTTCCAGTTTCACTCATATCGGTTAATATATCATTACCTGCAGATAAGTTAACTTTTATCACTTGAGAATAACCTTTAGGATAAAAAATATTGTCATCAAATTCTGACGGTATTTGTACTGTGGTACAAGGCGTAATTTGATATTTATTGTCTTGATAACTAATAAAAAAATATTGATTATTTTTATCTAACAGATAAATTTTACCATAAAAATCACCAAAATTATTAACAAACTTAATGGTTGGTAGTCTTACTGATCCTTGGTAATACAGGTTGTTATTAACAAAATTAAAATCATATCCATTATGATCTTTTAAGATAATAATAAATATATCTTCATTAGTATATGTGTTAGCAATTTCTTTAAAATCAAATATTATGCTGTCATCAATGTTTCCTGTTGTCATTAAATTATCAATAAGATATATATCCAGGCCATGAGAAAAATAAATATAACTATTTTTCTTTATGCTAGTAAAATAATTATTAAATTTATCACCATGAAAAATAGTTTGTAAGGTATCACTCGTCATCAGCATTGGTTTTATCATTGTAGGTAATAAATAACTTTTACCAAACTTCATGATACTATTATTAGCCAAATTGATGTCAAGTGGATCAACGCTATTAATTTTTTTGGCTTTATCCAATGCAGGAAAATACATAATTTCAAAAATTTTATCAATAGATTCTGTTTTTTTTAATACCTTAGGTAAATTTTGTGATAATAAAAAACCGTCTACTGTTTTTATGATATATTCATGATTAATGAGTTGCTTGTCATCTATATTTCGATAGACATTCTTTAATTTTAAATTGGTATAACTCTCTTTCATTTGATCATGAAGCTGAGTTTTTCCTGATAATAATTTAATATGAATATCATTATCAACTAAATTTACTTCTATAATTTCATCAAGTGTGTATTGTAATTCTACGACACTTCCACTCCCTTTTTCAATTTCATCGATTACAATATTAGCATCAAAATTATATCCAGACTGCAACACTACGCTATTTATTGATAAATCTATCCAATCTTGATCTTCTGGGTTCCAAAGATAATTATTATTTCTCCATGGCAATAATTCCTGATAATCTTGCCAATGATAACGTTCAATAATATAAATATCCTCTTTCTCTCCTCCATTGGCATAACCATTATTTAATACCAGAGTATCTTTTCCAGAAAAGCCATATAAAATATCCTTTCCACCATTACCATTCAGTAAATTATCCTCGGCATTGCCTAAAATGAGATCTTGTACATCTTTTGCACCTATAGCATGTTCAATACTGACTAAATCTGCGCAAATCCCCATGGTATAATTTTTCTTTATTAATGATTGCAGATCATCAAAATCATCTAGGTAGACCTGATTGAGATACCTTAATGTACCATGCTCTAAATTAATTACTGTTCCAGCTACTACATTTGAATATTTAGTTAGTTGTTGATGATTATCAGTAGCCATTGATGATTGATAAGGTAATTGTGCAATATACAATGTATCGTTACCTTGACTACCATGAAAATATTTATTTTCATACTTATCTAACTTATCGCTTAATAAAATAAAAAAATCATCTTTATCACCACCAATAAATATTTTTTTGCCGTTATAACAAATAAATTGATTTTTAATTGATGCAAATCCGACAATAATATCATCACCATTAGCAAAATTAAAATTCACCCCTGTTAAATAATTTCTTAGATTATCCTTTGACAGATAATTATTTAAATTATCGTAAACATATACAGGCTGCTGAGTTTGTGGCAACGAATAAATAACTTTACTCTGATCAACATCAAATTGATAATTATTGAATCTATGATGATTAATTAATTTTTTTAGTAAGTTATCAAATTCTCGATTTAATATGAGTATTTCATCCGATGCAATTGAATAATTAGGAATATAAGTTTTTATCTTGGCTACTTGCACTTGATATCGGTTTGGATACTGCTGAATAATTTTCTCTACTTCTTCTTTAGTAAATTTTCGGCTTGTAATCTCTATAGTGTCATCTATCTGCTGTTGTTTCCATAGGTTAATTGAGAGTGTAGCAATATCTAAATTATTCCTTAAATAATCAAAAGTATATTTAGAAAGACTATCTTTATGTTTACTCAAATAAGTGTTATTAATTTTATCAAATAAATAATATAGAGGTAATTCTTCAACTAATTCTGTTTCTGTAATAAAAATACTTAAATTAAAATCATGTGGTCTTAATAGTTGTTGAAAAAAATCTTTTTCTTGCTGTTGCCGATAAGCTTTGATTGCTGACTCAGTTTGTTGTTTCAATAACTTATTTCTCACTGAAGATTGCAATTGCAATCCCAAAGCTGCTGCAAAACCCACTTGCAATGTTTCCGATGTTGTCAATGCAACTTTTTCTTTAATGCGTTCCACAGTTCGATAGGAATTATAAAACATTCCGCCTAACATCAAACCTGTGCCAATAGCTACCCCAATAGGCCCAGCAGAAGAAGAACCCGCAAAAATAGCAAGAGCGGTTGAAACGCTGATTCCGGCATTAAGTAGCGATAACGTCCCATTAATAATCATATCCTGCCGAATAGCCGAATCTTGTTCACGATTTAGTTGATTAAAATTTTCATAGGAGTAATAAAGATCAAATCCTGCTGATGCAAGTGTGATGCCAGCTGATACCCGACTTGCGAAGGTACTGGCTTCACTACCTATGCCTCTCATGCGATAAACAGCTTTAAATAATAATGGCTGGATAGCCTGATCACCAAAATTTGTTATGCTCGCAGCCCAGGCAACAATCAAATTATCTTCCAATATGTTACGTTGATCATCAACTAAATTAGCATTATTAAGTTGCATAATAGTAGATTGGGTTGAAGAAATTAATTGTATGATATTCACTATTTGCATCGTATGAGAAAATTTATTAACAATTGAAGCATAGCGAGGTAAATGAGATAGTTCTTGCTGTAATTTTTGGGCAAAATGTTTATCGATAACTTGTTGTGCTGTATGGTTATCAATATCAGCTAAGCGCCGCATAATAACCGCAAAATCATTTAAATTGTTACGATTAATCAATAGCTGTTGATAATTCTTATTGACACTCAATTTTTGTTTTAAAATTTTGATGAAATTAATATTATCTTTAGTTGGTTGATAAAAACTAAGGTAGTCATTCAACGTGACGACATCAAACTGTATTTTATTTTGCCAATCAGTAACGTTTCTAACTGAGAATAATGTTAGTTTTTTATTATCTATATATGCCCCTGCTTGTTGTAATATTGTAAGAGGAATATCTATCTCACCAATTTTAATTAAAATTTGCTCTTCAAACTGATTTTTTTTATCGGTAATTGTTCAGTCAATTTTGCTAGTTTATAATTTAATATTGCATCATTTTCTACTTCATACCACTTAATAGAATAATTATTTTGGGCATTTTTTTTAATGCCTAACATTTGATAACGATAATATTTTTTATTATTAATAATAATTTCATCATCCAGGTACATCCGCATAAAGTATAATAGTTTTTCATAGGAATTTTCTGTTGTGACAAAATCTAATTTTATTTCTCCCATTCTCGGATCAAATATAGTATAAGAATAAAAATCATCTATTTTTTTCTGCTTCAAAACAGTGAAAACATAATTATCAATGACTAACTGATACTTACCAATTGATAATTCTATTAATTGATTAACATTTTTTTCATTAACAGCCTTAGATTGAGAAAAAAGAAAATTAATATAGTTGAATACATTATCGAAATTTTGTAAAAACATCAATTCTTCATTTGATAATAATCGTTTTGTCGAAATTTCTAATAAGCTATGATGATATTGTAACAATTCACTAAATTTTTTGGTGTTATTTTCACTATAAGCATACAAAAAAGCGAGATTTTTTGCTAATTGATTATTTTGCTCAAAATAAAATGCATGAACCAGAGGATTAAGGGTTATATTAAATGACGGAATTGATTTTGTATCCGTTTTATTAGCTAAACTTACAATATTACTAAAATAATAGTTATGCCATTGCTGGCTTTTTGCTAGGGCCTGCGATAATGATAATTGACTTAATTCGCTACGTTTATCAATAGCTGATAACTCTATTAATACCATTTTTAAGTTTTCTAATGCTTGATGATCATGAATTAGTGTCATCAATTCCCGCATATTAATAGTTCCATCTGAATATAAAAATAGCTGCGACAATAAATTATTTGAATAATTACTCAGTGAATGGATTATTTTTGGCCGATAAGCAATATTTTCTAATAATATTTTTGTATCATAGGCTTGTTGTTGTACTGTTGGTAATTCGCTGTTTAAAAAAAGTTTACGCCATTCAATTAGTCTATTGCTACTACTATATTTATTCTGTTCAAAGTAATTATTTACTTTTTGACTTAAAATTGGATCATATTTAATTTGATTTATTTTATTAATGTCCAGCAAATCATTTTCATCGACTAAATAGCCTTGTAAGTGATAACAATATTTATCATTATTTTTATTGATATCGATTTTATCTGTTACAATATCCATTAAAAGATTTTGCTCAATAGGAACATTGTTTAAATACAGTTGATTTATTTCATTATTATAATTAAATTTAGTTAACCTTCTATTATTGCCTGCTAAAGCATAATATTTATTGATACTATCCGATAATAATGGAAGTAATTGATGATCCCCCTGCTGGTAAGTTGTCACAGTGGCATTTATAGCGCTTCTTGCTAAGTTTATGGCTGTTTCACTAGCAATGCCATTGGGATCATAAGGATTAGCTAGTTCGCCTAATCCCTGTTGAGAAAAAAAGCAAACTTCCTCTGGATTATTTAAACCAAAGTATAATTTTGTTTCAGCAAGAATATCCACTAGGCTGTGTCCCTTAATTGCTTGAGCTATAGTATCCATCTGTTTCTACGATACTTTGAATTATGGCTCGCTACGATCTTTCTGATGAAGCATGGGCAATCATTGAGCCCTTGTTGCCAACCGTTTTGACATCTTCGCGGGTCGGTCGGCCGTGGGCAGAACATCGCAAAATCGTCAACGGCATGTTCTGGATACTGTGTTCAGGCGCCCCATGGCGTGATTTACCTGAACGTTACGGCCCATGGAAAACCGTTTATAACCGTTTCAACAGATGGTCAAAGGATGGAACTATTAACATTATTTTCAATAAGTTGCTTTC
>NZ_AUCC01000123.1 GCF_000429565.1 Arsenophonus nasoniae DSM 15247 | reverse complement strand
CAGGCTGCTTTTCACCGGGGCGCAAATGGGTAAAAAAGCAACGGAATTGTTGTCAGAAAGACTGCATAACCTGGAGAAAAAGCGATGGTTACGCAGCTAAACGCAGGATCAATGTGTCTAAAATAAGGAAATCAGGTTAGAAATTACACTCTCTGAGGAAATGTTAACTGGCACTAAACACAATAAATCGATCCCCATCTCCTTTTTGCAATAAGGGATGGCTTTTGCTACTCACTTTAAAAGCGATTCAATTTCCTAACCATGAACAATGTATTGAACGAATATTTAGCGATATCTTGTTTTATTGTAAGCCATTAGAATTATCTGTCTATGGACGTTACACAAGACGCGGTGGACTTGACATTAATCCTTGGCGATCAACAAATCATTTAGAAATAGAGAATCTTCGTTTACCTAGACAATAGTAAAAATCATAAAACCAGTTTTTCTTAGCTGGTTTTTCCAAAATAAATTCAAAAAGTACTTAAAAATTGTCTTCAACAACGATAGGCTTATCACTAAAATATCAATCAAAAACCACTTAACGTGGTTGTACACCTGTGTCGGCATACGTCCGGCCAGAAGGATAAATAACCTCGCCTTAAAATTAAGGCTACCAGCGATCAATAACATGAACAAAACGTTTTCCGCCATACGGATCACCGATACTGATTTGTTAAAGAGCAGATGCAACTATCAAAGGCACCTCTAGTAAAACTGGATGTTTTCAGTTTTAGGTTCGACCAGAAAACGTGGGCGAAGGAAAATGATGCCTTAAAAAATTAGGTACTGGTATAGTCGAAAAAACTATTTTTAGCACAAAAAATAAACAATTGGTGGTTTTTATGAAAAAAGCTGCCAAAGCAGCTTTAGTAATAAAATAAAAATGTATTTTTCTCATTCCGATAAACCATCAGCGCTATTAGCTCTACTTTCGTTTATAACGAAATAAAACAAAGCTTTTAACTTACAAAGACTTTTTAATTCATATTTAGTGACTGCGTTATTAAAATGATTATTTACAGTATGTACACTAATATTCAGCTCTATTGCTATTTCGTTTCTATCTAATCCTGCACATGACATGGATAAAATTTCAATTTCTCGTTTAGAGAGTTTAGGAAATAGTCTGTAATAAGCTGGTAAGTTATTAATATAAAAAGGTTTCATTACTTCCTCCTATTCAGCTAGCTCAACCGTCAGAGTAAATCGCCATGACGAAGAGATTTAAACGCTAATGAACTGACTACCAGCAGGCAGCAGTTGAGGAGGAATGTAATGATTTATACTTTTTTCTCGGCAAAATTGCCTTAGCTGAAAAGCTGAATGCAAATTGGTTTTCCCGTAGATAGCTTTCAAATGAGACTCGACCGTTAAGCGCGAAATATCTAACCGTCTGGCAATTTCCTTGCTGCTTAAGCGTTGCATCATTAGAAACAGAACTTCCCACTCTTTAGCAGTAAACCGTTCGTTAGGTTTCTCCGTAGTAACTGAATAAGGCTGTTTACCTTCCACATATTCCATCGGTGACAAAAACAGGAATTCATAGGCGTGGAAGAAAGTGCCTAGGTAGCTATTTTCACTACAAAAAAGCGGTAAAAAATGGAATTGCCAAACTTTGGGTGCTTTGTTGTAATCAGATGGCAAATGGCATATTACGAAAAATGGGGATCTTTCAGTTTGTACTTTTTCTATCAATGTTTTCATTTCAGGAGTACGGATTAACTTAAAAAGTAAATCTGTCATTTTGGCATCAGTCTGAATTTTTCCCTCGCTATTGCTAAAACCACAGGGAACATTAGCGCTCAATGAAAGTTTAATCATCTCTGGTTTCATACAGCACCCCCAACTCTATTCAGAATTCGGGTACGTTGCCGATTGGTGAGATATTTTGATGTGTGAGCAAAGCTCAAAAGCTGCTCGATTGATATGTTGCACGCTTTCATTATGCGTGTAATATGCGTATTATTTCGCATAGTCCGGCTCCTAGATATGTTAGGTTTTGGATTAGCTCTATGTCAGTGCATCAACACTGACATAGAGTGATTTTTAATAGTCATCATCTGGAAATAATTTATTACTATTCTCGCGAGTTTTATTGATATCACTATCTTTTTTTTCAAAGGAGTCTAGTTTATTTGTAAACTTTGGATTCGAAGACAGTATTTTATTTAAAGCGCTAATTAATTTCTCATCCACATGATCTTCAATTATCGGCAAAACATTACGAATCAATCGTAATATATCAAAAATTGTTGTTTCATTAGTTACATAATCAGCAATGATATTAGGAAGCCTTTTATCTTGTTTCATTAATGCAGCACCAGTAACAAGCATTGCTCTCATTGCCCTACCACGTTCTTTAAGTGGTATTTCATCTAATAATTCGCTGGCTATTTTATCACCTTTATTATAATCAGGGTTAATATAAAAACTGCATTTTCTAAGCCCTGACTTGTTATTACTCATTTGGATTACCTTTCATGGCAAGCATTCCTAAAACTAGATCAAATTGAGGGTTATCACTCTTAAAAAAACGATCTTTAGGTACATTTGTAATATTTCTTACTTCAGTAGAGATAATATCTGCACCTCCCCCTACACACATGACATGTGTGTAACCTGTAAATCTTTCTAAAGTGCTAGTTACTCGTTTGATCAAAATCTTTTCTTTTTCATGAAGAGTATTTATTATGGAATTAAGTTTATTTATATCTGGAATTCTTTTTCTCAAATATTCTTCATCATTGCGATGAATGATAAGGTGATCAGCTTGAAATGAATTAACTCTGGTATTAGCATTTAATGATAACTGTTCTTTCAATCCTTCAGTAATTATTGATACCCCAATTCTTGAATCGCACCACATCTTTATAATCCCATTCATTTTTCCACGAACGTGAGATACATCTAATGTAGTTCCCCCTAAATCAACAATTAACAAAGAATCTTCCTCGTCCAATTCTGACAAAATATCAAATCCTGCAGGAATACTTTCTGGAAGCACACTCACTTTATTGATAATAAAAGTATTTCCATTTTGTACAGATACCTTTCTTTTTACATTAGACTTTTTCTTTTTAATATTATCTTTGTTTGGTTGATTATTACTATCCAGATATTCTGATAATGGTAAAGTTACAACAACATCTATCTGTTGGGGTTTAAGACCCGTTTGTAATAAGGCATGGTGAATAGCTATAACATTTATATCACTATACTGATAACGACTTTCTGTTGTGTTTACAGCGTCTACACTTAAGGGGTCAAATGAATATTTTTCTCCATCAATATCATAATTTGCTGGAAGAACATCACCTAAACCAAGAGACCACTCAGGCTTAAAACTATTAGCGCTTATTAAAGTTTTTTTCTTACCATCTTGTGTCCACGCTAATTTGATATTTGTAGAACCATCATCGATAAAAATGAGCATTTATCACTCCACATAATTCTATATTAAATCATTATATAGAATATAATAATAACATTTTACGCATAACTCAACACCTAAAATATAAAAATATAAATCATAATTCTATATAATTCCAAAATGAAACTAACCGTTAACATGATTACTAAAAAATACCATGATAAAAATTAATATAGAATAATAACAAATAATTATAGATTCATTTTTTTCATCAACGTTTTTTTAATTTTATAAATCTCTTTCTTACCTTTTTCTCGCTTACGTGATGCATCTGCTTTGTCTGTATTTTGATTCCGATTTTTGAAAGTCACTTTATCCGTAACAGGATCAAATAAAATTTCATAATCAGGAAGGTCATTAACCTTAATGAGTTGCTTTATATCAAATCTAAACTTCCTGAGTTCTCTCGAAGAACCAGTTTTTCGGTGAAGCTTATCAAGACAAATAGTAAATTCATGCTGATTGCCACAATGTTTGCGAGCTACCTCATATAAACGTCTATCAATAGCTTTTCTTATACGAAAATAATCAGGACTAATTTGTAATACCTTGGTTCTTGTTATGGCTTGATACAGCCAATCTGGCAAAGTCACTTCAACCATTCCAATTTCAAGTTTACCTTTTTGTTTCTCAACAATTCTCCAGCTATCAATTAATCCAAATTCAATCATTTCCTGTTCATCATCTGAATAAACAATATTTGTCTTAATCGTTGTACCTTTTAGACGAGATAACGCTTTTTCTAAGTCCTGATATGCTTTACCACTTTTAGCTCTGTTCGTGGTCACAAAAAAATCATATGGGGTAAAAGTTATAGTTCTGCTAATAGGCTGATTGTTGTTAATCGCTTCTTGCAATTTTGAAATAGCATAAATCCAAATATCTTTATCAAAGATAGTAGCCAAACCTATACCCACAGAAGACCTAACAGTTACTGTTACATTACCATTTTTATATTCTCTGACTTTTGTATCTCCTGCTTTTAAAGCAAAAAATGGATGTTCCATACTTGCTATTTCATCGCGAAAACTAGAAACACCTACATCATCAGCAATGAAAAACTCCAATTGTTTATGTATATGCGGTCGTAATGTCTTCAAATTGAATTTTCCTATTTTCTTTGTATGATCAACCATAGCTTCTCTCCTAGATTGTTTAGGATTGTTAGTTAGATCCTCTAAGGTGTTGATGTCACTTTGGAGGATCTATTTTTCGAACTTTACGGACGTAAAAATATATCGAACTTCATGGACATTATATCGAACTTCATGGACAAATCAAATTAATAGAAAAAACAACCCCAAAATTGCTGATAAACTGAACAAAAAAGTGTGGATAACTAATTTTTATAATCGAACTTTACGGACATTATATCGAACTTTACGGACATTATATCGAACTTTACGGACATTATATCGAACTTTACGGACAAAACGTTTTTTTTTATATAATAAAAACATAACCTTACTACTCTTTTTTTGGTCTTTAACTCTTTTAACTTATACATAACTAAATATAACTACGCGCGCGCGAGGGTTATCTGTGGATAACTTATATTCCAACAAAAACCCTGAACGGAAAAATATGTTACTACTGAGTGACCAAGTTTCTTTTTGACTACAGATGATATTCCGCTTCCTCGTCTGCTCACTCGCTTCGCTCGGTCACAGACTTGCGGCGAGCGTAGAAGTTTTAATTAAAAAGATTTTTTTGAGTTAATTAACGCTGAAACATTGCACTATTGAGTTGCTACAGCTAGCATCACTAGGATATAAAATATCTACTAATTCAGGCACAACATGAACAAAACCGAACTCATTAATCAAATCGCTGAGAAAGCGCTTAACTCTTTCATAGAAACCGTGACAGAAGCACTAAAGGTCGGAGATGACGTACAACTCGTTGGCTTTGGCAGTTTTCAGGTTAAGCAACGTGCAGCCAGAGAAGGACGCAATCCGCAAACAGGCAAGGTTATACAGATTGCTGCTGCAAACGTACCGAGTTTTAAAGCAGGTAAAACGTTGAAAGAAGCGGTCAAATAACATGACCGAAAACAATGTACGAATTAAAACTCCTGTACGGAATATGATTTGCTTATTTTTGTACGGGTGTTTTGTAGGATGTCCGAAACCGAACGATTTTGAACAGAAAAGTCACCTATCAGAAACTGAAAATTGTTAAATTTAATCATTTTCGAAAATTGGAATAGAAATACCTATCACCACCCCACCTAAAATGCGCTGTAATCCATTCTGAGTTACCGTCTTGATCTATAAGAAATTAATACCCGAAATGGTTACTAATTAACCTATGCCATGATGAAACCATTTTTATTTTTTCTAAGTTTTGACAGAATTAATTTTGAAGGTTGAGATAAAGAACAGAATAGATGGCTAAAAAACGATTAATTATTAATCATTTTTGAACAAAAGATAGATCTATCCTGTAGTTGATTTTATCGCCACCGCAACCGTGCTAGGTCATCGTGGCAAGCCATAAGCTCTTTAAGCTTCAATCCAAAATTCATTCCAGCGAAAAGTAATTTTTTCCCACATATGAGAC
>NZ_AUCC01000122.1 GCF_000429565.1 Arsenophonus nasoniae DSM 15247 | reverse complement strand
TGCCGGATACGTTCCAATATCTATCCGATCACCTTTCCCTTGCCAACGATAGCGATATTGAAAAATCACTTTACCTTTTGGTGTTACGCGAACTGATAACCCCTCTCTGTCTGATTTAGTCACCATTTTAGCTTGTGGCTTACCATTTACCGCTCTTAACCATGAATCACTTACCGCCATCTTTTTTTTCTCCTTGTGTCCAATCTTTTTATGATATTTCATGTACACCAATATGTACATAAATTTCATGACACAAGGATTATAATAGGTGACTAAAAACAGCTATTATATACTGAGATGGAAAATAAAAATGATATAAAACATAGTATTAATTATTAAATATCGACTATCGATGACGGTTAACGGCTATTGTTGATAGATATTTATTATTTGATGATAAAATAATAACGTCTGAAATTTTGTTAAATTATGCCAAGACAGGAGACAATATGTACCAAACTATTTTAGTTCCGATTGATCTGTCTGAAGACACCTTAACGCAAAAAGTTGTTCCGCATATTAATGCGCTAAGCCAAACTGATGATCCTGATTTCTATTTTATCTCTGCAATTTATGCGCCTTCTTTTTTCATTGCTAGTAAAATTGTCTATTCCAAACAGCCAATTCGCGATGACGATGAAATTGTACAGCAAGCTCTACATTCCCTACAAAGTATGACAAAAAAATTTGCTATACCAGAAGAAAAAGTACACTGCTTAATTAAAGCAGAACCACCAAGAGACGCTATTTTAGAAATTGCCGATGAAGTTAACGCTGATTTGATTGTTATTGCCTCTCGCCGGCCTAACTTTAAAACCCATTTATTAGGTTCAACTGCCGCCGCAGTAGTAAATTACGCTAAAATCCCAGTTTTAGTGATTAGATAAATACAGTTATGCGGGAATAATCATCCCGCCTTGCTGGCAATATTACTAATTAATTATTATTCTTATTTTAAGAGGAATCATCCATTGGTAAATATGATTAAATCAGATAATTAATTTTTGCCAAATCTATTACTTGCTTGGCGTTGAATAAGTGAAAGGTGATATATGAAAGAATACAAAGTCGTTATCATCGTGGGTAGCTTACGCAAAGGTTCATATAATAAAAAACTGGCTAACGAATTAATCAAACTAGCTCATCCACAGATACAATTTTTTTTCGCCGAAATAGGAAAACTGCCTCTCTATAATCAAGATGATGATGAACAACCAAGTAAAGTGGTGCTGGATTTTAAGCAACAAATTGCCGATGCTGATGGTGTTATTTTTGTTACCGCAGAATATAATCGTTCTATTCCTGGCGTATTAAAAAATGCTCTCGATCAAGGTTCTCGACCTTATGGAAAAAATGTGTGGGCACAAAAACCAGCTGGGGTTATCGGAACTTCACCTGGCGCCATGGGAAGTGCACTATCACAACAACATTTAAGAAATGTGTTAACTTTTCTGGATATGCCAATACTCAATCAACCAGAAGCTTTTATTCAATGGAATGAGAATATTATAGACAAGCAAGGTAATTTGCTGGAAAGAACGAAGGTTTTCTTGCAAAAGTGGCTGGATGCTTATAGCCATTTTCTAAAAAAACAACTCAATTAATTAAATCAATATTCTAAAGTTGAAGGCGAGTCGATTGCAAAAGTCGCCTTTACTACTTCAGCAATAACAACAAGTTACTAACTAAAAATCAAAATTGATCACTTAATATAAAATAATCTATCATTTTAATAACTTAAACATCTTATTTCTCTTTTATTTAAATTCAATTCCCCACGATATTGATAAATTTTACTTGCTTATTTTGCTAATTTCTTTGGCTAATAAACTATTATCAAAAATCAAAAGGCCATTTTTGTGAGTAACTTAACTTGTTCTTATATAACAACGGATGCAAATTCTGCCGTTGCTTCTGTTGCATATCGACTCAATGAAATTATCGCCATTTATCCTATCACGCCTAGTTCCAGTATGGCTGAACAAGCAGATATATGGGCAGCAAATAATCGAAAAAATATTTGGCAAGACATACCTAAAATAATTGAGATGCAATCCGAAGCCGGTGCCATCGCGACAGTGCATGGTGCTTTGCAAACCGGCGCACTGGCTACCTCATTTACCTCATCTCAGGGATTATTATTGATGATCCCAACCCTTTATAAACTCGCCGGCCAATTACAGCCTTTTGTCTTACATGTCGCCGCCCGAACTGTCGCCACCCATGCATTATCTATTTTTGGCGATCACTCCGATGTGATGGCCGTACGTCAGACAGGTTGTGCTATGCTATGTGCTAATCATGTGCAACAAGCCCAGGATTTTGCCGTTATTGCCCAAATAGCCGCACTGAATAGTCGATTGCCTTTTATCCATTTTTTCGATGGCTTTCGTACTTCTCATGAAATCAACAAAATTCAGTCAATCTCCGATAATGTACTGCAAAAATTAATACCTGACCAAGCAATAAGAGAACATCGACAACGTGCTTTGTCACCAGAGGCACCCACTATCCGAGGAACCGCTGCTAATCCAGACACCTATTTTCAAGCGCGCGAAGCGATTAATCCTTGGTATTTTCAAGCTTACCAGCATGTCTTGGATGCCATGCAGACCTTTGGTAATATCACCGGGCGTTACTACCAACCGTTTGAATATTATGGCCATCCTGATGCTGAGCAAATTATCATTTTGATGGGATCAGCGGCTGGGCCTTGTGAAGAGGTTATTGATCAACAGCTGACACAAAATGAAAAAGTCGGCATGGTAAAAGTGCATCTTTTTCGCCCTTTTTCTGCCCAACATTTTCTTAAAGTAGTACCATTAGCAGTAAAATCGATTGCGGTACTTGATCGAACAAAGGAACCGGGGGCGCAAGCAGAACCGTTGTTCCTGGATATTATGACAGCGTTAGCGGAGTCTTTTAGCCAGGGCCTACGTGATAAGTTACCTAATGTTATCTCGGGTCGCTATGGTTTATCTTCAAAAGAGTTTGATCCTGACTGTGTGATCACTATTTTTCATCAACTTAAACTGGCTAAACCCAAAACGCGTTTTACTATTGGCATTCACGATGATGTCACCGGACTGTCTTTACCGATTATTAAAGCAACACTCCCCACTACCCACAAATTAGCGGCCCTATTTTATGGCTTAGGTAGTGATGGTTCAGTATCCGCAACGAAAAATACGATTAAACTTATTGGCAACCATACCCCTTTATTTCCACAAGGATACTTCGTTTACGACTCTAAAAAAGCTGGCGGGCTAACGGTTTCACATTTACGTATTAACCACCAGCCTTTCTATTCGTCCTATCTTATTAAGCAGGCGGATTTTATCGGCTGTCATCAGTGGCAATTTATCCACAAATATCAGTTAATTGAAAAATTAAAACCCGGTGGTATTTTTTTAATCAATAGTCCTTATAAATCTGATCAAATCTGGCATCATCTGCCGCAAGAAATACAATATTTGTTACGACAAAAACAGGCACAATGCTATACCATTAATGCTTATCAAATTGCCCGACAATGCCAATTGGGTGGCCGTATTAATACCATTATGCAAACGGCTTTTTTCTATTTGACCCAATTATTGCCTATGTCTGAAGCTAAACAGCAATTAAAAGAGGCTATAAGCCAAAGTTATCGCAAAAAAGGGGCTAATGTTGTTGAAAATAACCTTAACGCAATTGATCTTACCATTAAGGCAATAGAAAAAATTGATTTACAGCAGATTGATATCACCAGTCTTTGCCGGAGCGCGACAGTAGCGCATGATGCCCCTGATTTTGTAAAAAACGTTACCGCAAAAATGCTCGCAGATTTAGGTGATACCCTTCCCGTGTCAGTATTTCCTCCCGATGGTTGCTGGCCAACAGGCACGACAAAATGGGAAAAACGCAATATCGCCGAAACGATCCCTATTTGGCTACCAGATCTTTGTACCCAATGCAATTATTGTGTGGCCGCTTGTCCTCATGCTGCCATTCGTGCAAAAGTCACTTCTGCCGAAATACTGAAGGCTGCGCCAGCTAGCTTACCCTCTTTAGCCGTTAAATCTCGAGATATGCGAGGACTCAATTATGTACTCCAAGTTGCGCCAGAAGATTGTACCGGTTGCAATCTTTGTTATGAAGTTTGTCCGGCGAAAGATCGGCAAAATCCACAAATCCGCGCGATTAATATGCAACCACGTGTCGAACATCTAATAGCGGAAAAAATAAATTTTAACTTTTTCCTGCAAATTCCCGATATTGCCCCACATCAACTAGCACGTATAGATATTCGGACTTCACAATTAATTACCCCCTTATTTGAATATTCAGGAGCTTGTGCTTGTTGTGGTGAAACCCCTTATATTAAGTTACTGACTCAGTTATATGGTGACAGACTACTGATTGCCAATGCCACTGGCTGTTCATCTATTTACGGTGGTAATCTCCCGACTACCCCCTATAGCAAGAATAGTGAGGGGCGAGGACCAGCTTGGGCAAATTCACTATTTGAAGATAATGCAGAGTTTGGTCTGGGATTTCGTTTAACTTTAGAGCAGCATAAAAAAAGAGTCTCTCGTCTGCTAAATGACTTCGCTGAACAATTACCGAGCACACTTATTAATCAACTACAGGATGATTCTTTATCAATTGAGTTAAAGCGTCAATTAATTAATCAGTTACAATCATTGCTGACTAAAATCAATAGCGCTGAAGCCCAACAACTAAGCACCGATGCTCACTATTTGATTGATAAATCAGTATGGATCATTGGGGGTGATGGTTGTGCCTACGATATTGGTTATGGTGGCTTGGATCATGTGCTCAATAGTGATGAAAATATCAATGTTTTGGTACTAGATACACAATGCTATTCCAACACCGGTGGCCAACAATCAAAAGCGCCCCCTATTGGTGCAGTGACTAAATTTGGTGAAAATGGCAAACAAAAAAGCCGTAAAGATCTGGGAATTACCATGATGATGTATGGACATGTATATGTGGCACAAATCGCTATTGGCGCCCAAATGAACCAGACTGTTAAGGCTATTCAGGAAGCCGCCCGCTATTCAGGACCATCACTGGTTATTGCTTACAGTCCTTGTGAAGAACATGGTTATGATCTTGCCTATAGTCATGATCAAACCAAACAGCTAACAGCAGCTGGATTTTGGCCGTTATACCGTTTTGATCCACAACGTAGTCAGGCGGGAAAACCGGCGTTGATACTTGATTCAAGAGCACCGACAGCATCGCTGAAGGATATCTTACAAAAAGAGCAGCGCTTTTCTCAGTTAACCAGACAGTTACCTGAACAAGCAGAAATACTGGCAAAACAAGCAGAGATAGCGGCACATAGACGCTACACTCTGCTTGAATTACTGGCTAAACAAGATACTCACTAAGATCGCATAGATCGCCATCTGCTGATTAAAAAAACAGCATTAAGCAATAAAGCCGCTAAACTGATAAGCGGCTTTATTAACATTAATTGATGCTCAATGATTATCCTATTTACCGTTTAGGGATAATTAATACCTGTCCAGGATAAATTTTATTCGGATCTTTTAACATTGGCTTATTTGCTTCAAAGATTTGCTGATATAGATTGGCATCCCCATAAACTTTTTTCGCAATAGCACTCAAGGTATCACCGGCTACTACTGTGTAATGCTGAACATCAACACTACCACCTGCGATATGATCTTCAACTTTTTCAACACCGGCAACATTGCCTAGCGCAACTAAAATCTTATTTTTCATATCAGCAACAATGCCTTCACCCGAAACGGTGACTTTGCCATTATCATCAACATTAACATTGACCTGATCCGCTCCTTTGATCCCTAATGAATCAAGATGTTCTTTCAGTTTTTTTTCTTTATCATCTTTAGTCGCCGCAGCAGGATCCCAGAGTTTGTCGCCCGCGCTTTTTAAAAAATCAAATAATCCCATATAACCTCCATCACTTAGTTTTGAGGAAATAAATCTAAGTCTCAAGCTATTAGATAATAAATCAAGCGCTCTAAGTGTCAACGATCACCGAAAACTGATCCACTTTTTATCTAAATCCGATCAATCAAAATTGATCCACTGTTTTACTCAGTTATTGCTCCTGAGCGCCGCTTATCTTTCAATCGGTAGCTTTTATCGCTTAATTGCAGTACATGTGAATGATGAAGTAAACGATCAAGCATAGCGGCAGTTAATGTTGCGTCATCAGCAAAAGCACTTGGCCATTGCCCAAATGATAGGTTACTCGTCAATATGACACTGCCATGCTCATAACGCTTGGCAATCACATTGAAAAACAGGTTTGCTTCTTCTCGCCCAAACGGCAGGTATCCAATCTCATCGATAATCAACAACTTCGGGGCCAT
>NZ_AUCC01000121.1 GCF_000429565.1 Arsenophonus nasoniae DSM 15247 | reverse complement strand
ATATATGTGTATATATGAATAAATTAAGATAAATATATGTTATTTAACTTATTGATTAATATATTAAAATCTATTTAATAATTTATTTGAAGGATTAACTAATCAAAATGAAGCCGGCCGTCCTATTCCAGGTGTAGCAAATCATTGGACAAATGCCGGTAATCGGATTTGGTTTTTTTATTTAAGGCCGGATGCTAAGTGGTCAAATGGTGACCCTGTCACGGCTAAAGATTTTGTTTATAGTTGGCATCGCTTGGTTGATCCGGTAAATCACTCACCATTTGCTTATTTTGCCACCCTGGCGGGGATTAAAAATGCACAAAAAATTATTAATAATGAATTACCCATTGAAAAGTTAGGCGTCGAAGCGCTTGATAACCATACCTTGAAAGTGACTTTGGAGCAGCCAGCACCCTATTTTCTAAATTTAACTAGTCATTTTAGTTTCTTTCCTGTTAATCAAAAAATAATTGCTAGATATGGTCAAAATTGGCTCACACCGACTAACTTAGTCGGCAATGGTGCTTTTAGGTTAACCGAACGGATTGCCGGCGAAAAAATAGTTTTACAACCTAATCGATACTATTGGGATCATAAAAATACAATTTTAACTAAAGTGACCTTTGTACCGATTAAGCAAAATGCTCGGGCATGGCAAAGTTATTTTGCCGGTGATGTTGTTGAAACTGAATTTTTGCCTGAGCATTTAGATAGTAAATTACTGCAGCAAATACCGGATGAGTTTTATTTGGTTGGCCAGTTGGCGACTTATTACTATGTTTTTAATACCCAAAAGCCACCCACTGATGATAGACGAGTGAGAAGAGCATTGACTGTATCAATTAATAGAGACGTTATAACCAACAAAATATTAGCTGATGGAGAAAAAGTTGCTTACCGTTTTATACCAGATGTTATTGCAGATTTTACTCCTGAAAGAGGCTTTTATGATGGCTATGGGCAAAAAGAGTTGGACGAACAAGCCAGAGTTTTATTACATTTAGCGGGATTTAGTAGACATAATCCATTAAAGCTTTCTCTTGTATACAATAATTCAGAAAATAATAAAAAGGTGGCTATTGCTATTGCCTCAATGTGGAAAAGAAAATTGGGTGCTGAGATAACGCTGGTTAATCAGCAATGGAAAACTTACAATGAGAGTCGTAATTCCGGTCATTTTAATGTGTTGGGCGCAGCCAGATTTGCTGAATATAATGAGCCATCAAGTTTTTTAAATGTCATGGTATCTTCTAACCGTGGTAATTGGGCCAAATTTCAAAATAGTGACTATGACCAAATTATTGCCGCGGCAATGATGGAAAAGAATATTAAAAATCGTAATCGATTTTATAATCGAGCAGAAAAAATGTTGTTAACACACGCGCCTATTGCACCGATTTACTATTACAGTCGCGGATACTTAATTAAATCTTGGTTAAAAGGCTATCCAGTCAATAATCCAGAAAATGTAAGTTATAGTCATACACTTTATGTTATTAAACATTAATTTAATACTAAATTAGTATGCTTAATGCAGGGCAGTGATGAAATTTATGCCCTGGCGTATCATCAGGCGACCAAGATTGTAAATTAGACAACTAGAATCGATAACCTAAACCAATATTAAATCCATTAACTGTGGGATTTGTGTGATAGTTATGTCTATTCGCTCCTTCATAGCTTAAATAGAGACTAAGCATTTTGAGTGGGTTGATTTTTATTCCAGCTCCCCAACTCAGGCCAGTATGATGTTCCATTGAATCAATCACTATATTTTCGATCACCAATTTCTCTGTGTTTTTTAGAGTAAAACGAGCAAAACCGAGGGTGCTATATAGCGTTAAATAGTCATTGAAACGATAACTGGGGCCGGCTTGTAAGCTGAGGTAATTAATATTAACTTTATGTTTAACGAGTTGATGGAAATTATTGTAACTATACCGATGCTTAACGCCTTTATTCCAGCTTATCGATGTTAATACTCCCCAATGGTTATCTATTTGGTAGTCATAGTTAAAGTTTAATCCAGTAAGAGAATTACCATGATAATAGAGATTAGAATAGCCTAGACTGAAAGTTTGCGATTGAGGAGAAGCTGAAAATCCTGTAGGAGAAAAAAATAAATGGGTCATTAAGGTAAAAATAACGGTTTTTTTCATAACTGTCCCTAGTTTATGGTTAATATTATTAATTATTTTAATTGTTTTTCATTTGTAATCAACTTTTTATTAATTTGTTTTTAATTATAATATATTGAATTTAAATGTATTATTAATAAATTTAAATTTATTTTATTTTTGTTTTAATTAATTTTTATGATGAATTTTGACGAATAGAAAGGGTTAGCGACATAAAAATAAAATATTATTCGCAATTAATCATATAACAATCGAGTAAGAAAGCTTTAATTAAACAGAAATAGGACTATTTTTAAAAGGAAAAATAAAAATTGACCGTAATAGGGGGATATGTGTTGTGGCTATTTATGGCTCAATAATTCAGGGTTCTGAACCTGTGCATGCATACCAATTAGATGGTGAAGGTGGATTTATTGCTATCGATGTTAATGCGGAAGCGACACCACAAAGACCGTTTTGGCTTCACTATGATTATAGAAATAAAGCCAGTTATCAATGGATAAAGCATTCTGGATTATTCAATTCAACTATTAAAGATGGATTAACTGGAAATATTAATCGGTTGCGTATAATAAGAACTGGTGATGGTACACTGATTAATTTACAAACGATTAATAAAAATATTGGTGATCGGCCTGAACAGTTGGTTGCCTTTCGTATCTATATTAATAATCAGGTAATTATTTCTAGTCGCCACCGTAAAGTTAAATCCCTTGAGCCCGTTATTGACGATCTGACTCATCATGTTGGCGCAAAAACGAGCGGAGAATGGTTAGTTGAGGTTGCTGATTCAATTAACTATGAAGTCAGTGATTTTACCGATATATTGCATGATCGTTTAATTAAAATGGAAGAAAAAATATTAACTGAAGAGATTCCGGAACGGGGAAAATTAGCGTTATTAAGAAAACAGATTATTATCGTGCGCCGCTATATGTCTACTCAACGAGATGTTTTTGCTCGTTTAGCCACCGAAAAATTTCTATGGATGAGCGATGACGATCGCCATCGCATGCAGGAAAATGCCGAAAGGCTTGGGCGATGTATTGATGAATTAGATGGTTTTGTAGCTCGTACCGCTGTTATCACCGATGAAATTAATGCATTGATTTCTGAAGCAACTAATAAACGGATTTATACTATGTCAATGTTAGCGATTGTTTTTCTTCCATCAACCTTTTTAACCGGATTATTTGGGGTGAACCTAAATGGTATTCCTGGTAGTGAGTTTAAATTTGCCTTTAGTATTTTTTGTTTATTGTTAAGTTGTTTAATTATTTTTGTTATCTAGTGGTTAAAAAGAGGGAAGTGGTTATAAAATAAAACATTTTTTAATATAAAATTTCCAGTTATTTAGTTTAGTAAAAATAAATTGAGCTATATCAAGAAATTTTATAGCTAATTAAGGCAGAATTGATTTCGCAGGTGAATACAACGTTAAGCGATGAACGTTGTGCTCCATAATTGTAGTTTTTCTCATATTGAGTTCTTATACAGAATAATTGACCACTATCAGCCGATGTATAATTCATCGGCTTTTTTTATTTTATTTCACAACAATATTAACCCGATTTGAGTGAGGGCTATCTGACTCGGTAGCATGGTGGGCGTTAATTATGGAAAATGTTTCGTTATCAAATGCTAAATCGCCACCATCAACAATGTTGCTGGTATGATTAATCTGTTTGAAATTGAATAGGTTACTGTCGCATAAATGAGAAGGAACAATATTTTGCATTGCTTGAAACATAGTCTCAATTCTTCCTGGGTACTGTTTGTCCCATTCTCTTAGCATATTGCCGATGACTTGCCGTTGTAAATTAGGTTGAGAACCACAAAGATTGCAAGGAATGATTGGAAATTCTTTAATTTTGGCGTAGTGCGCAATATCTTTTTCCCGGCAATAGGCTAAGGGTCGAATAACGATATGTTTACCATTGTCACTCATTAGCTTAGGTGGCATTCCTTTGAGTTTGCCCCCATAAAACATATTGAGAAATACGGTTTGTAAAATATCATCTCGATGATGGCCTAATGCGATTTTAGTGGCACCCAGTTCGCTGGCAGTTCGATATAAAATACCACGACGTAGGCGAGAGCATAGTGAGCAGGTCGTTTTTCCTGCCGGTATTTTCTCTTTCACAATAGCATAAGTATTTTCTGTCACTATTTGGTATTCAATACCGAGTTTATCGAGATAAGATGGCAAAATGTCGGCCGGAAAGCCGGGTTGCTTTTGGTCAAGATTGATAGCAAATAGAGTAAAATTTACTGGCGCACTTTTTTGTAAATTTTGTAATATTGATAATAGTGTGTAACTATCTTTGCCACCAGAAAGGCAAACCATAATGCGATCGTTATCTTCAATCATACTGAAATCAGCGATCGCTTGGCCAACGTTACGACGTAACTTTTTTTGTAGTTTATTAAAGTTATACTGTTCTTTTTGTTGATTCATATTTATTACTGATGTATTAAAGGTAATCGATTTTATTATCAAAAGAATGATTTTTAAATCCACCGCGATAAAAAACGCGACCAGTTTAGGCTAGTTTAAAGCAAAAGAAAACTTTTGCTGATGATTTAGTTTTACCTTAATACTGGCAATTAATGTTTCGATTATCTTACCATTATGATGATATAGTTTATATTTAGGAGTATAAATGAACGGATTGGCTTATTTATTAATATCGATTGTGGCTGAAGTGATTGCAACTACATCATTAAAGGCTTCTGATGGTTTTACCCGTTTGTTGCCATCGATTATTGTTGTTGTTGGTTATAGCATTTCATTTTTTGGCTTATCACAAGTAGTTAAAATGATGCCATTAGGTATTGCCTATGCTATTTGGTCTGGTTTAGGCATCGTGCTGGTGTCAGTAGCAGCGTTGTTTCTCTATCAGCAAAAATTAGATTGGCCAGCTATTTTAGGGATCTTATTAATTATTTCTGGGGTTTTAGTTATTAATCTAGTTTCTAAAACTAGTATTCATTAATAATTATTATTTATAAAGTGTATTAGGTAATAATCTATTGAACCTCATACTTATTGAGTGGTTTGACAGTTCCCCGCTAGTCAGCCGTAATAGTTGCATAAAGTCGTTATTGCCAAAGCTGGACTGATAATTATTAGTCCAGCTAAAATTGTCTTAATGACTATTTTTTTTAAAGCCAAAAAATTGGCTTAACAAGACAATTATTGCCAGCAAAAAATAAGCGATAAAAATAATTAATAACCATACGGACATTTCAATATTTAAAAATGACCACTGTTTTTGGATACAGTCACCATAGGCTTCAAAAACAGCTGGAAACCAGTGATTAAGTGGCAGCCATGATGGAAGATTAACGGCAAAATCACACGAGTCAAAAGGTGATGGGTAAAATTTTAGTCTGACATGTTCCCAAGTTAGCTTCAATCCTTGCCAACTGCTGTATAACCATAAAATGAGTGCTACGATGCGAAGAGTACTTTTTGGCGCGATGAGGGCGATTAAACCAGCTGCCAAAATAGCAAACAGTGCAATCCGTTCGTAAATGCATAATACACAAGGTCTAAGCCCCATTCCGTGTTGAAAATAAAGTGCAATAATTTCTAAAATACAGGCGCTGATAGTCAGTAATAACCAGGCTTTTCTGGTTTGAGAGTATGAGTAAAAAAATTTAAGCATGTTTATTCTATTCCATTTCTTGGATAAGTTAGTTAGGGAAGCATATGATCTTATTTTGTTTACGCAAAAAAAAATAGCTAATTTAAATTTGTTAATTAGATAGGATAATGAATTGAATTGTAAAATGAATTTTCTTTTTAGTTGTCAGCTTTTATGTTAAATGAAAGAAAAATGCTATTATTTTCAATTAAATAATAGCATTTTGTAATAGAAATTATTTAGCTATATTTATCAGGCCTAATGAAGTAAACCACTCAGTTGTGTAGTGGTCTAATAAAACTGTAGAGATTTATAGCTTATAATTAAGCAAAATCTTATAGGTATAAATATGACCCGAAAAGTAAAAGTAACCTTTAGCGGAAAGCAAAAACTGGAATATGCAAAACTCATGGTTGAAGGTGGATATAGCAATATCCAAGTTGAAAAAATATCCGGTGCGGGTAAATCTGCCGTATCACGATGGAAGCAACAATATCTTGCCGAGTTAAATGGGAATACGCCTGTAAAATCAAAAGCGTTAACACCCGGGCAACAGCGCATACAAGAATTAGAAGTTCAACTTAAGCGTGCTCAGAGGGATAATGACATATTAAAAA
>NZ_AUCC01000120.1 GCF_000429565.1 Arsenophonus nasoniae DSM 15247 | reverse complement strand
AACAAATTTGGAGAGAAAAAGATTTAAATCAAATTTAGCCTGACAGATACTGTATAAATAACTGGTAACTGTCAGATCTAGTCTGAGCTACTACAACTTATAGGATTTGCTGTCTGGATCAAGAAGATTTTTGAAATTCCTCTTGACATCGCAATTAATACAGGCATCAAAATTGTCATATGGATCGCACTAATCAGCTTTATTATTTGGTACTTCCGTTCAAATTTCAACGTAATAAAATTAACAACCCCACTTATGCTCAGTCTACTATGGTGTAGCTTTTTCCCTATACTCGACTATAAAGCAGGGATTCGAGACAATTTTCCCATTAAGATAGAGCCTGAATGGTACGGAACTGCATTCTGGCAGTTCATTATTTTTCTAGCAATAAATGGCATAGGGTATGGAATAATTTACTATCAAAACAAACGAAATAATGACTACTATTAATTTTCAGGATCGCACAATACACTCTATGTTAAAGACGAACCTCGCCCATTCCGACAGGCGAAATTTTGCCGAAATGGGCAAGAACCCTTTTGTAACATAACGTTGTACATTATGCGAATATTTGTTGTAGAGGCTCAATGCTAATGTCTATTTGTGGCTCATTAGGAATGTCTTGGTTTAGGAATGTCCTGGTTATAGTTTTCAAGCCTGACTCGCTTTACCTGATGAGGAGTTTTATATGATATACAAAGGAAATCTCCCCTATGAATTGGGGTAAAGTTCGGGGGTACCAGAACCCCGAACCGCTACGCGGTAATTGTCGCGCTTGGCTTGTCTAAATTTATCTTTTTAGATGTGCGTATTTTTCAACGTTAGTAAAACAGCGATCAAACATACGATTAAGATGCATTTTATCCTCGGGTGTCATCAACGGGATATTTTGCGAGACTTCCACTTTATTAGTAACACGATTAAATTTGGTTGCTATCTCAACAGGTCTTGCCTTTGAATCGTTATAAATACGGTCATCTTTTTTGACAGTAGATTGACTTAAATTTGAATAATTAGAGTTATTTATATTCATGGATATTAAAAATTTTTATGTAAATTAACTTATTGTTAACCTTAATTTTACCCTTCCTTGTAGGAATATGACAACTGGAAACATTAAATATGTTTCCAGTGATTCTAATCTACAAGTAAATTAAGAAACTTTTTCTTTCTTCTCTTTTAAGGCAACCGTATTGGCAGCATCAATTTTTTGATGTTTTTTATGTTCTTGCACATTATTTCGTTCAGGTATTTTTTTATTCAGATCTACTGTGATTTTTTTTGATAACCCAATAAAGAATCCACCGTCTTCAATGGACAGATTTTCACTATAAATTTCACCTTCAATCATGCCATTTTTTTGAATTTCGATTAAATTAGATTCAACACGACCTTCAATTTTGCCATCGATAATTGATTTTTTGGCTAATATACTACCCGTTACAATGCCAGTTTTTGTTACAATAACTGTGTTTTGTTTACATAAAATATTGCCGATATATTTACCATCAATAAGTATATCTGCATCTGAGACAATATCTCCTGTGAAACAAGTTTCAGCACATATAATGGTCTTTTTGTCACTTTTGTTTTCAAAATTATTTTCTGTGCTTTGTTTGTTTTCTGTACTTTCAATTTTCCGTTTCTTAAACAAAATCTTTCTCCTAAAATAATAGATAATTAGCAGGCTAGAGACTAATCCACTGCTAAAGCAAACCCAAAAAAATCCAGTAGAATACATGATGATAGAAAAGCACCATGCAACAATTGCTACATTGATTAATCGCACATAGTCCTCCACCGGATTTTAATTAACTAGCACAGCATTTAATGCAGAATTTATGATGCGTAAAGTAAAAATTTTTTTGTCATCTCCATAAGAGTTTTATGTCATTAATCGTTTCACTTTAATTTAAAGCGCATATTTGTGTTAAAATATTTAACATTTTGTTAGTTAATGGTTGATTAATATGTCACATAGATTGATTTTTAAAACAAATCATTTTTTATGTTCACATAATGTAAAATACGGATTGTTATCGTATAGAGAAAATAAATAGCATTTTTTTGACTATTAGAAAATAGCTAAATTGCAACAAAATTAATCATTATTCATTATATTAGTTAGCTTTAGTATATTGCAATGTATCTTCGGTTAGAAATATTGACTTATGTTATAATTTTTATACTTTTATTCTGAAGTGGAAAATTTATAAATTATTATTTAAGTTAATTTTTTAATATTATAAACGTGATTGGTTACTATTTTGATAATAATATAAGCGTTATTTTGTTGTGGTTATTAAACTCATTTTTTTGTGTGCTTGGTGTCATCGCTAAGCCATAATAGGCAATATTATCACCCTGCTCTGCAACATATTTTTCTAGATAATTAAAGGGTGATATTTTATTTATGTCTGACGCTGGAACTTTAATGGCTATGTATTGATGACTATTAATTCTTTCTTTTAAGGGTTGCCAGTTCGCGGTTATGGTATGCTCATTTTCTTTTATTGTTTGATAGACTTCAGGTTTTAAACAGGCTAAATGAATGTGTAATTGTTCTTGCGTGCGACCATATTTTGAGTTTATTGCGAGAGAAAGAAATTGCTCATTAATAGGTTTATTCGCTGATTTTATAAATAGATCCCGATTTTGCCATGCTAGCATGAAATAATTTTCTGTGTTTTTTTGTTGCAAAATAGGACTTTCAATGCCAGAGATTTTATCTAACGGTAATAATAAATCATGTAATGGTCCCTTTATATCCTTATAGATAACATATCGGTGTTGTTGGTCAACTTTGATACATGGCGATTGTAAGTTGCCATTTTTAAACTGAGGAATACATTGTTGATTAATGGTTTGCCATAACTTATCACTATTTATTTTTATATAGGCAAAATAAATTAATATTGATAAAAATAAAGCAAAAAATATCTTGAGTACTAACTTGATAGTTTTTTTCATAAAAAATCCTATTATAAAAAATTTTCCTTAAAAGCATTTTAGAATGGCTGATTTGGTTACTAGCAGCGTTTTTTTTGCTCATCTAGTATAAGGTATGTGTAAGTTTATTCTATCTATTTGTTAATTTAATGTTCTAAGTATTTTTCTTTTTTGACAGAATATAACTTTATTACGTAGCTAACATGCTTTAAAGATATCACTTGACTCTTTTCATGTGAGATTTTTTACTTACACTTAATTAGAAGCAAAAAAATAAAAGAAGGTAAATAATGATAATTTTTGTCACTGGTGTTACCGCGGGGTTTGGTGAAGCAATAACTAAAAAATTTATTGCTAATGGCCACATTGTTATTGGCACAGGTCGACGAGAAATGCGGTTAAAAAAACTCCATCAGCAGATTCATTTTCTGGGTGGGAATCAAAACTACGTGCTAATGAATCAGCAATAGGATAAATAACGCCACCACAGCGTGCTGTGTTACTTGGCATAGCAGGAGATAAAATCAAATCAGCCACCGCGAGACCATAAGCCAATCCTAGTGTTCTTTTACCTAATAGCCGGATCATTTGTAATGCAATTCGTCGTCCTAAGCCGGTTTTAATAAAACCTCTAGCAATCATAAAAGCAACTACAATGAGCCAAATTAAACTACTATTAAGCTCACTTAGTGCAGTTATAATGGCATCACTTGCACTTTCATCTCCGGCAGCGTGACTAAGGGCAAAGATCGTCATTCCGATTAGGCCGATTGCTCCGATGGGTAATACTTTAGCAACAATTGAAGCAATAGTTGCTACAAAAATAATAACGGTCTGCCAGGCAGCAAAACTTAATCCTGTTGGTGGGTTTTGATACAAAAAAAATGTTGCGATTATAGTGATAATTACTAATGGTAGCCACTTCACTTGACTCGTTATTTTATTCGCCATAATTGCTCTTTCCTTCTGCTCAGTTCTATTTTCATGAATTGTATAATAGCGCAGTAATAATTTTAGAGTGTTAATATATTAATGCATATCTTTTAATATAAAAATAAAGGAGAAATTTATAGAGATAATGCTAATGAAAAGTAAAAATATATTGATATAGGGAATTTTACTTAAGTTTGAAAAAATGTTTTAGTATCGCTTTGATTAATAACAGATAATTTCTTTAATGATGAAATAAGAATAAATATCTGGGTATTTTATGATGATTAATTAAATTTTATTCAAACTTATTGAGTAAAGAAATTAATTTAGAATAAATAGAATAAATATATAGAAGAGTCGAAGAAAAAATAGTATTTACAAAAAAATTTGTCACTTATTTTAATTAAAATTTCATTAATTTAAATAATGCTAACTTTTTATATTTATGTTGCTATTTTTAATAAGCTTATTCAAATTATATATTGGACAAAATATGTCATTTTATTTATTCTGGTATCAATTATTAGTGAATAATTATCAGGTATTAGATGAAAAAATCTCAACAAGACAACAAAGAGAATGACAGTTGCCCAAAAGATAATTTTCAGCATCATATAAAATATCGTGATGCTCTTTATATACGTGTTACTTTGTCATTTTTTATGGTGGGATTATCAACTTTTGCGTTACTCTATTTTGTACAACCAATACTGCCCATTTTATCAAGTGAGTTTAAAATAACACCCGCCCAATCTAGTATGTCCCTTTCATTGTGTACAGGCCTACTCGCGCTTGGATTGCTTGTTACTGGTCCCCTTTCCGATGCGGTAGGCCGCAAAAATATCATGGTGCTCGCTTTACTAAGTGCGGCTATTATTACCTTTATTAGTGCCTTTATGCAAAGTTGGAATGGTATTTTATTAACTAGAGCATTGGTTGGTCTTGCTTTAAGTGGTGTTGCGGCAGTTGCTATGACTTACCTCAGTGAAGAAATTCATCCCAATTACTTAGCACTTTCTATGGGCTTATATATCAGTGGTAACTCTATAGGTGGTATGAGTGGGCGCTTGATTACCGGTATTCTAACCGATCATTTTTCTTGGCGGATAGCAACAATTGTATTTAGTTTATTTACCTTTATTGCCGCCATTATTTTTTGGCGTTTATTACCGCCTTCACAACATTTTAGAGCATCGTCAGTTCGTCCACGTTTCTTATTGGTTAATTTTAGAGTCCACCTTAGAGATAAGGGATTACTTTTTTTATTTATAATTGGTTTTATCATTATGGGAAGTTTTATAACTCTCTATAATTATATAGGTTATCGATTATTGGAAGCTCCTTATAATTTTAGTCAAACTATGATTGGATTATTATCTTTCATCTTTTTAGCCGGTACCTATAGCGCGTCTAAAGCAGGATTTCTAGCCTTAAAATATAACTATGCAGATATTTTATTTATTGCTATTTGTTTAATGTTTATTGGTATCACAATTACTTTTTTTTCCCCCATCGCAATTATTATATTAGGAATGGTGATATTAACGGTAGGATTTTTTGCAGCTCATGCTATTGTCAGTAGCTGGATTGGAAAACGTTCAAAGCGAGCTAAAGCCCAAGCATCATCATGGTATTTGTTCAGCTACTATGGTGGTTCCAGTATAGCCGGCACTTTAGGCGGTGTATTTTGGAGTCATTGGAAATGGAATGGAATTATTGGTTTTATTATATTTTTAACTTCGCTTGGATTAATTATTAGCATCAAATTAAGGAAAATATAAATTGTGGGTCTTAATTAAATACAAAACTCTATACTTTAATTAAGACTTTGATTTATCTAAATCTGTATTAATTAACTTTAATATCCATTGCTATATTCGCCCTGGCAATGTTTGGCAACTTGAGTTTTTTGCTGGCGGCGCAGTTATTGGAAATTTTTCATCGGGTGTAATATATACTTCTGTTGTAGCAACATAACCGTCACTAAAAATAGCTTCAATATAAGTTGCTTGCCAACCCATTATTTTAGAATTCATAGCAACAGTTATATTTTCACCTTTGCCAATTTTGATTGATGATGGCAAATACCTTATACCGCATGAGTAACGAAAATCTCTTGCAACGGAATTTTTTGCAATCCAGCGGGTAATTTTGACAGGTTTTTCTGAGAAGTGAACAGTAAGTTTATTTTTATTAATACAGGTGCTCAATTTTGGTAATGGTACATTTCTATTTAAGCGATTAATAAATTGTCACCGATCATGCAAAACTGATCCACTAACGATCATCTAAAACTGATCCACTTGGTATTATTCGCACATTTTTGTACGGATAATTTATGTTAACCAAGGAGATATTTGTGGATATTCATGTTCGCTTTGCACAAGGACAAAGCCTTCGAAAAATTGCCAGTGAGTTGGGTATATCCCGTAACACCGTAAAACATCATTTACAACAACAGACAATGCCAACTTATGCTAAAAGAAGTCAACAACCGACTAAATTATCCCCCTTTAAACCTTATTTGCTTCAGCGAATTGAACTGGCTAAACC
>NZ_AUCC01000119.1 GCF_000429565.1 Arsenophonus nasoniae DSM 15247 | reverse complement strand
CATGAGCATCAAGAAATGAAAGCAACTTATTGAAAATAATGTTAATAGTTCCATCCTTTGACCATCTGTTGAAACGGTTATAAACGGTTTTCCATGGGCCGTAACGTTCAGGTAAATCACGCCATGGGGCGCCTGAACACAGTATCCAGAACATGCCGTTGACGATTTTGCGATGTTCTGCCCACGGCCGACCGACCCGCGAAGATGTCAAAATGGTTGGCAACAAGGGCTCAATGATTGCCCATGCTTCATCAGAAAGATCGTAGCGAGCCATAATTCAAAGTATCGTAGAAACAGATGGATACTATAGCTCAAGCAATTAAGGGACACAGCCTAGATTTACTTTAGAAAATGGTGTACAAGCGATAAAATTTAGTGAAAAAGATGATCATCATTATTATTTTTTTGATATTGATTATTTTTTTAAACAGCATCTTGATGATCCAGCAAAATACAATGCTCATTATTTTGAGATTTTTGCTGGTGATCATATGATGATACTCTCAATAGAAAGTGAACAGGATAAAATTAATTACTGTTTTTTTGATAGTAATATAGGTGTATTTAATTTTGTGAATAAAGAAAAGTTTAAATCATTTTTTATTTATTTTTTGCAAGAACATGAAAAACCTTATAACATAATTAAAAATGAAAGTAATAATTATCAATTTAAAATAGCTGCGTATAAAAATAATAATGATATTAAACAACAATTGATTGACTTAAATATTTCACATGAAGAGATAGAAACAACAGCTGCAAAAATTATTTTTGAACAACAAGAAAAATTTGCCACTCGATACATTATTAGAGAACATAAACTTTATCCAGTTGACTTTGAATTTATAAATATTGATTTCATAAATAAATTTTCTATTATTAAATTAACGGGCACTATTGATAATAAAATAGTGATAAAAAAATAGTTATTCAAGAATTATCTATCGATGAAATACTAAATATTCTCAGTAATGAAGTGAGCGACATATTTTATTTGCAAAGAGAAATGATATTAATAAAATATGATCGCGATAATATCATCTATTATGAGTTGAATGATACGATTAATATTAATCAGCAACTTTCTGAAATTTCAAATAATAGAAAATTACCTTATTTGATCAAGAAAAATGATGATTTTTTATTTATGCATGATTATGTCATTGATAATGAGGATAATGAAAGTGTGTTTACAATGGATACTGTTTTAGATAATAAACATACAGTCATTATTCAGATTCAGGATGATAGCGTGATCAGTAATGGTGTTGAAAGATTAAAAAACAAGCATCCAGAAAATACTACTGTGATCTTTTTTGATATCCGCAATCATAAACACCAGGTTATTTATAATTCAACAGTTTTAGCAAAAAAAGATAATGTCCGTTGGTTAATTACTGCTCATGGTTCATATTTTAATAAATTATCACCGGAGTTTTTTGCTACTAGTTTACAAAATTTGAAGTCTAAGCTATTTGATAATCATGATCCGAAAAAAATTATTTTTTTAAGTTGTAAACAAGCTAATAACAATATATTACATGATAATGGGTTTAAATTTAGCCGTGCATTGTGGTCGAAGGGTTTTAGTTCAACGATGGCAGCTTATACAGAAAATATTTATATCTCTGATTCTGGTCATAGGATGGCAAGAGTAACTTTTTTGGACAAACAAACGCGAGATTTGCCTGCATATATATATAAAAATGTATATCAATATCATCAAAAATCGGGAATTATATTGGTCAATGAGCAGGATTATATTTTCGTCCTATTAGATAATATTAATCATGAACATGTATTGGATGATACTGTTTTAGTAGAACATCATGATTATTTAAAAAAATATTTTGCAGATAAGAATGATCAATTGGATATTGACTTAATCAGATTGGTTAGTTACGAAAATGAAGCTTATAAAATTTTCAAATCATATTATCATGAAATGCTTAATAAGCATCTTATGTTTGATAGTCAAATATTAATAAGTAGACTAAGAGCAAATGGTATAATTGAAATACCTATTTGGCGAAAAGTGAATGCAGATTTTATTTTAGCAGATAATAGTCATTTCCCTGTTGCCACAAAAAAAATCATTATTCTAAGGTTTGCTGGAGATGGTACTACGCGCCAGCAAGCTGAATTAATTGCTGCGCAGGATCCGCAGAATACTTTAATTGTTCAACTTGATACGAAGCGGAAAAAATATTTTATTGAATATGGTAGCTTGGCTGATTTTCAACCTCAATCTGAGCAGCATTGGTTGTTATTAGGCCACGTTTCTCCATCAGGTAGAGAATTTAGTGGTTTAAACGCACAATTATTATCACAATCTTTAATAAGTCTGAAAGAGGAATTATCATTTAATAGCCCGCAAGAAATATCTATTATTAGCACTACGCGAATTGGACAATATAGTAATCCGTTTCGTGCTGATTGGATTGTATCAGGTTTAGCAAAACAGCTCTCTGCTGCTGAAATTGATACTATTTTAACATTTTATACCCATAAAAAGAGTTTTTTGGTCAACCAAAATTTATTAGATTATCACGATAGTTTTTTTAATTGCCGTTATGATCGAACCACAAAGCAAATTTTATTAAATGAAATTCCAATTACCCAAGCTTTATTGATGAGTATCGCATTAAAGGAAATTTCTATTTGGCAGGCAACACAAGAAAGCTCGTTTTACTTACAAAATTATTTCACCGATAAGCGAGGTAATATCGATGAAAATAAACTTAAACAAGCATTGTATGATCCGGTTATAAACAAGAAGATAAATCTTTTTTTTCAACAAAATTATTATATTTCTATTAATGCCATGGATCATTGGCAAAAAATCTTTATTAAAAATATTCGGTTACCAATATGGCAACAAGCGGATGAATTATTATTATTATTGGATGCAATATATGTTGATCATAACGTGTTGTATCACTTAAGTGACCATTCCACGCTGGGTATTAAGGCAATATTTTGCTTTAGGTGCTGATAAGATAAATCAGGGGGAAATATTACGTTTAATAGCAAACTATCCTGAATATTTACATTTACAGACTGCATTAAATGATTTGATCGGTCTCGCTACCGGAAGTGGTCTTGAAGGATTATCGTTACAACTGGCATTAGAAAAAAGTGATCATTGGCATAAACGCTTATTTATCAATTTTTCTCAATTAAGACAACAGATTAGTCATAGCTCAGATATTGAAGGGGGGATCAGGTTGTTTCCCCATGCTTTTTTGTTAGATGACCATAATATTTCTGCCGCTAATATTGCAGCGACTTTAGGCACTATATATGCATATTCTATTGATTATAATGAAAATTTTCATCAATTATTGGTCTATCATCGTAAATTATATGAACAGAGATTGAAGTATTCATTTACTCGCGAAGAATTGCATTTTTTGCAGCAATTTGACCATATGTTCAATAATATCAAGCATAGAGAGATGATAGGTAACACTTCACAATACATTACCAGACAATCACTGGAGCAATGGTTATCTACGGCAGTAGCAGGCAGATATCAACTAAAAGCGGGCAATTTAGTATTTACTTTGTCTATTATTCAACAGGCAGATAATTATCAATATGCTTTATTTGATCCTAATAGTGGCGAGATCAAACTAAGTGGGCAGGATAAACAGAATATTTCGACAGAACTATGTAAAGGATTGACTGCTTACTTAACCGTGGAACTGCCTAAAAATTTTATTATCCATAATAAGACGACCAGAGCGGCGGAAATGGGGATAGCAAAAAACGCTGTAGATCAATTTGAGTTTGATATTTATCGCCTCAAACTTGATCCTGTTATTAAGAATGAAATAAGTTCTTTGATATCACAATTACCCAATAAATCCGAATCAACAGCTCAATCACTAACTGTAAAAATAGGCGCAATTGATATTCAATTGGCAACCTTACAGCAAGCAGGTGCGCAGATTGATAACAAACTCGTTACCTCCCAGTCAGTTAATTTATTGTCTCGTCATCCAGATAAATTGACTTTTGATGTTCAACAACTTAATGATTATTTAACTTTTGTTAGTGGTTCACAGCAGAATTCAAAACTAGTTAGCGTAATTAAGCAACAGTTAAATCAGGTGAATGCAACAAATGCGTTATTAGCCAATCAACAAAATTTGGCTTCATCTGCTCTATTATTAGAAAGACTATCAGATATTAAGCAGTCTAATGATATAAATGGAAATCTTTGGCCACGTTTTCAGCAAAATAGTGTCAAATTACCTCGTTATGCCCGCATGATGAATAAAATCGGTTATGGTACTCAGGCTATTGGCCTATTCCAACTGGTTAACTCTACCCAGATGATGTTAGCGGAGCGAGAGTTACCGCAATTAAGTGATGAGCAGCGAAGCGAAATTGATAAAAATATTATTATTGCCTGGAGTGCTGCTGGAGCCAATTTTAGTACTGATATTTTACAACCGTTACTATTAAAAATCGCTTATAAAACCACCGGTTGTTATCGGGTAGCTGGAACGTTTACTGGGCGAGCAGTTATGTTTTTAAATATCGCCGCGGCAGGTTTTGATGTTTACTATGCCTATGAGAATTTTAGTCAACTGAGGACAGAGCAAGCTGTTGATATTCGTCAAGATCTGATAGTTAATGGTACACTTTCATTACTAAGCGCAGGTGTTGGCGTTGGCACGGCGTTTGCTTTTTTCGTTGGTTCATCGGCAGCTGGCCCTATTAGCATTGCTATTGGTGCCGCATTAATGCTAGGCGGAATGACATATAATGCGGTACGAATCGTAAAGAAAATTAAACAAAAGGTTGAATTAACTTCAGCGGAAGAATTTGAAACCGGTTTACGAGCGGCTTTGGGATTGAGTCTAACTTATACAATACAAAATAGATTACAACAATATCACATAGCAGATACTTTTCAGCTAGCATTATTTGAAAAACAGCGCAATCAATTTGAAGATATACTTAAACCGGCAGGTTATAATTTACATTTTTATATTGAAGAAGAACAGCAGGTTGAAGAACTACCTTATTTTCATTTAATAGATAAACAAACAGGTCAATATATAACCTATCGAGATATTAAAGAGCTGTCAATTTCAAAATATATTAATTCATTTACTATTCCAATAACGACTTTATGGGCAAATGACAATATTGATTTTGAGATAGAAGAGAATAAAAAGCGTTTTTCTACATCAGAAGTAAATTTAATTCTACAACAATTGCCCAATCGTTATGAGGTTGAGCGAGTAAAAATAAAAGAATATATTCCTTCTACTTATGCAGCTACTGATGAAATTATTTTATTGGCACAAGATCATGATAATATATTGTCAAATTTTGAGGATATTGTTATTAATCAAAATAGAATATTTACCTCTAATAGCCAAAATTCAAAAGTGCTCCATTTCACAGCGCTAAATAATCCATATGATCATAATTATGATCTTATTGAAAACTATCTGGCAGAAACTTATCATAAAAAGAATATTTCTGCAGTAAGTTTTAATACCGCGAATGGTAATGATGTTATTATTGGATTAGATACCTTAGCCAATCGATTTGAAATTTATGACGGAAAAAAAATATTTATTGCCGGTAACAAAGATGATATTTTTATTCTCAATAATAGGCAATTTGCAATTAATGAAATAAAACATCTTTATGCTAAAGAAGGTAATGATAGCATTATTATTAATACTTTACCTATTCAACAAGATTTAGGGCTTATAGAGCCAGATTTTTCTGTTTATAATAAACATAATAATACTAGTTTTTTTGGCTGTTATATTGATTTAGAAAACAGCAGTGTAAAATATTTAAAGCGACCTTTTACGCGCTTTGAATATGCTCAACATCTACTGAAAAATTTTATTAATAGTGGCAGTAATGCTTCTCAGCTTGTGGCGTCTATTGATAATTTTGAAAATGCGAGTGGGCCTGATAAAGCACATAATATCATTATCGGTAATGAAAAAGATAATATTTTATCTGCTGGTAACGGCCATGCAATATTGCATGGTGGTGAAGGTAATGATGCGCTTTTATTAACCAAGGGCTATGCGAATGGCGGCAGTGGTGTTGATAGGTATGTTATTCAACGTTATAACTGGATGGATCATATAAAAATTTTACCTGACTACCGTTTTTATAATCAATGGAATGCAGAACAGCAAATTTTTATTAACCCAAACCAACAAAAGCAATTATTTAAATTTACTCGATTGTTCATGGTTAGGAATCTCAATCAATACAGTAAGGCATTAATGGAGGTGTTTTGAACTTAATATTTCTATTAAATTCTGACAGTTTTCTCGTTGATTAACCATGAGAACAGTAATTCGGTTAAATTATCATCTAAAAGCCTAATAATAGGCACACTGCTCCTAGGCTGCGGTTTGTAACCATCGTTTTTTGACCATTTTATCCCGCCTTTCTGACAGTAAAGTGACGGCGTG
>NZ_AUCC01000118.1 GCF_000429565.1 Arsenophonus nasoniae DSM 15247 | reverse complement strand
TAATAGGTGAACATTTTGGCGGTAATAGGTGAACATTTTGGCGGTAATATCCACTGATAAAGGTGAAATAAAAAAAAAAGAGTTAACTATCAATTTGTAGTAGACTTAAAATATTTTATTTCATCGTTATGGATTAGATCTCATGACTCAAAAATTAGTAGCGTATAAATCTAATTCGCTTATAGAAGCAAGTTATAAACTTACTTTACAAGAACAAAGGCTGCTACTTATGTGTATAGGGAAAATTAATCCAATAGCAGAAAATCCAGAGAGAACTTTTCAAATTACCGCTAATGAATTTTATATGTCATTCCCTGATATGGGTCGCAAGCATGCTGAAAGACGATTACAAGAAGCAATAGATAGGCTAGCAGAACGCTGGATACGAATTTATTGGAAAGACAACAAAGAAGAGATCCGCTGGATTCAACGCAAAGCAAAATATTTTACAGGGGAAGGCAAAATTGAGATTAGCTTTTCTGATTACATCATACCTTATTTAACCCAGCTTCATGATCAATTTACAAAGATAGTTGTTAAAAACGTATCAAAATTGAAAAGTACTTATAGTATTCGCGTTTATGAGTTATTAATGCAGTTTAAAGCTATAGGTGATCGAGTAATAAAAATTGATGACTTTCGTTCAATGCTTGGATTGGATGATAAGTATAGCGATTTTAAAATCTTAAATAGAGCAGTAATTAAACCATCACTTAAAGAAATTAACGCAAAAAGTGATATCAATGTTTCTATCGATTTAGTTAAACAAGGTCGTAAAGTTGTTGCGCTGCATTTCCACTTTGAAGAAAAAAATAAAAAACAATCGTCGGATGATGAGTTGTTGCAGTTGAATAATGCCTCAACTTGAAAAAGGACTATCCCAAAACATGATTGAGCAAGGCTCTGTATTTTTCGCTGCTGGATTCGCTGCGAGTAAGTGAACAGCATTGAATAGCGCCATCAGAGGATCTATTTTAGCATGTCCACTTGCCTGTTTTGTGATCATGATTGAGTTGGCTCTTTGCTCTATTCGTGCATTTCCAATACACCAGTCCATCATAGGTTGTTTTGCATGAAACAAAGTGCCGTCTGCAAGTTTTCTTTCTGCTGCGGAAATAGCGCCACCTAGTCGCCATCCCTGACTTATTCCAACAATCATATCTTGCGGTATGCCAGCTGCTATTAACTCGCATAATATCGCGCTAATTTGCGCCGGATCGACACCGATTTTATCTAGGAGCTTTGAGTCCTGTATCTTTGAAACAATTTCACCGATTTCTTGTATGTCTTCACCAATTTCATTTACGATGATGAGATCATCAGCAAAGTCATTTAACTTGCTAGCTATACTTTTCCTGCGCTCCAATACAATTTTATGCGCCCACGCACGTGACCAAGATAGCCAATTGAGTGTGCCCTTTTCCCTTCCTAGCACAGTTAAGCCTAGCAAATCATCTAATCCTCCTCCGTCGATGCCAATCTCTATTACTTCGCTTCGCTCAATAATCCTAGCCAAAGAGAGAGAACTATCTTCTTGCTGTTTCCAGAAATCCGCCCCAATCCAACGATCTGACCGAAGATTAAGGCCAATTTCTACATTCAAGTGCTTTGATAGAAAGTTCTGTAAGGATTCTTCGCCGTTTTCAGTCGCTTTCTTGAGTTCCCTTTCTAGAAATTCCGGTATGACTGAGGCTCCTAGATTGGGATTGGAAATATAGAAATTTTCTGGCTTGAGATGTTCTTCACGTTCAATCATTTCTTCTGGAAATTCGTACAATACAGGAAGAAAAGAGTTGTCTACGATTTTCCCGTCACGAATATTTCTCGCTCGATTTAGCTGTTTTTTGAAGATGCCAGACGGGGCTTCATCGGCTTGCGTGCTCAAATAAATCACTATACCTTCTTGGAAGGAGGCTAAGCCTCCGGTAGCCTCACGCAAGATATTTTCTGCATTGGCTTTCTTACCAAACAACCAAAGCTCATCAACTAAAACGGCAACTGCTTTCTTTCCGCCTACAGTCTCTGAGTTCGCTGCTACGATTTTGAGTTTTGCTTTAGTTCGGGTATCGGTAATTGTTCTAATGTGTGATTGTACGTGAAAAATCTTGGATAATTTTTTATCGGCATTGATTGCGTTTTGGATTGGAGTAAAACTATTGTCTGCAATTTCCTTCGTTGGTGACAATATCAAAAATTCTGCTGCTTTTCGCCAGTTCGTAATCAATAATGTGAGCATCAATAAGCCAGCAATAGTGGATTTGCCGTTTTTTTTGCTAATCAATAACATCACTTCTTTAATTAATCGCTGTCCCGTTTGAGTATTGTAGGAGCCAAAGATAGCTGAGGCGAAGTCTTGTACCCAAGGTTTGGATATATCACCCAATCTAGGACTACTCAACGCATCGACGACTATCAAGTCATTGAAAATCGCAAGGGCGGATTTTGCTTGTTTTTCGTATAAAGACGAATAAGGAATAATCGATTTATTACCTACGATTCTTTCTTTCCAATCAACGCATGATGTCAACAACGCATCATGTTGCATTATGATGTTCCTTTAATTTAGTTTTGGAGATGGGAAAACAGGGTAAATGTCTTCTTCATCTTCCTCGATGACTCTTTCGCCAATAGAACCAAGTTTAGGGTGCATATATGGCATGAGTATTTTTGCTGCTTCAAATTTCATTGAAAGTGACACTTCAGCTCCATTCAGCAAGTCAATTAAAAAATCTTTAGGGTCTTCGTAGACTTTTTTTTCTAAAGAGTTGAGCAATTCTAGTACTTCTTCGTCCTTGGCTAGTCTTGAGCCAATTTGCTTTGCATACTTTTCGGTATACCCCGCTTGTCTTGCTGCTTCTGCTTGCGAAGCTCCGTTTTTGAGAGACGCTGCAAAATCTTTTTTTCTCTTGGTGGTCATTTTTCGCTCATTGGTAGATGAAATAGGGTTACTTGGTAAATTGAGAATATATACCCACAAAAATGTAACTTATTGATTTAATTTAATATTTTATTAAAAGCATGCTAAAAATCCCCAAAAAAAAGTTATCGGATTTTCTGCGCGTGAGAGGCGATGAGGTTTAAGTCATTGATAAATAAATAAAAATTAACCATCCCCCCGTCGTTTTTGAGTGATTTTGAGGTAGATATTAATTGCATACCTTTAGTGACCCTATTCAACGGTCTTCAACAGTCTTCTTCTTGTGACACTCAACGCAAAGAATCTGGCAATTGCTCTCTACATCCTGTCCGCCTTGCCAAAGAGGGATGATATGATCTAACTCAAATCCACTCGGATAAGAAACAAATAACTGGCAGTGATTGCATACTGGATTTTTTGACCAAACATCCAATCGCCTACGCTGCAATGTCACGCCTGTTATACGCCTTGAGGCCACCGTGAAGGCTTTCACTGCTGGTCTAGCTTCAAACATAGGCACAGCACTAGTGAACATCTTGAGCTTAGCTTTATTTGGTTTATTTGGTTTATTTGGTTTGCTTTGCATTGAGAACCTTGATGTACTTCTGTAGATATTCCGTCTGCTTCTCATTCTCAACTATCATCGTTCTGAGACGGAAATAATCTTGTCTAGCTGCTTCGCTAAGTTGTGTGGTGGCTTCATCATGTCGGCTCTTGGCGGTGGTGGCGGTGGATTCATGACACACTGCTTTGACACGCAACCGCTTATTGCCAGTACGAACAGCATCATGCAGCTTATCAATTTCAGCTTGAGCATTACTTAGTTCCTCGGTGTGTTTAGCATCTAGAGCGGATACTGCTTGTATTCGTTGGCTTAATCGGTAGATCACCGCTTGCCGTTCTTCTGCTTGCTTATAAAGCTGGTGATATTGACTGCGGTAGTAGAACATCGCTCCTAACATTGATATGAGAAGCGCAAGAATAATAGTTATTAGATTACTTCTCATCGCATTACCGTATTTTTGGTTGCATCTTTTTCGCCCAGTTCTCACCGATAGTCAAACAGTCTGCAAATAGTTTTCCTTTTGCGCTAGCGGAACTAGATCGCTTGTAGTGTTCCGTTGCTTTGTATGCACTCATCTTTGCAACATACGGATCATATCCGCTTTTAAGCAACTCACTTACAACATTTTTTTCAACGAATCCGATATAGTTTTTCACTGCAAGCCTCCAAAAATCTAGATATTCATTAAACATCAAGTAACAATTGAGCTTCATTAACCAACTTCGATATCTTCTTCTTGTGAGTTGCCTTTATTTTCTTCCACTCGCTTAATCCCGTACCAAACAAGCTAGCAATAGCCTTGTCACTTTTGAGTTCGGCACAAGCAGCGTTGAGTTCGTGCATGATGCTTCGCTCTTCTTTTTGAGCGCGAGGATTAACAGCGATTCCTTTTGTCCAGTAGTCGTAGAGAACATCATCACATTCTTCTTGATAGCGGATAACCTTATTGCGGATTTTAGGATTAACCTTGTTTGGGTTAATTGATTGCAACCAACCAGCCAATTTACGAAGAGGAAGACAAATCATATTCCGTTCTTTACCATCTCCGGCAACTATCACGATTTCCGTGATGGTTGATTTAAATCGCTGTTTTAATTTTTCAAATTGAGATTGCCAAGCTAAACCCATTCCCTCAACGATAGGTTTCATAGGGGTGTATGCTTCACCAATGTGATTCACAACATAGAGATCATCACCGTGAAACGGTACATTAATGATGCTGGAATTAGCTTTTTTGGATATAGGAAGTTCTACGATATTATCGTATTGCATAATTATTTTTCCTTTGGATTTATTGGATTTTGTTTTGACAGAGTTCTTGTTCGACTTTGCGTCGATTAATCAAGCCTTTTGATACTTTTCCATCGGTATATTTCCAGCGGTGCATTTCATTACAAACACCCTGAATATCTCCAGCGTTGAGTTTTTTGAGAAGCGTTGAATTTGCAAATGCTGTATTACCAACGTTGTAGACGAAAGAGGCTAACGCTGCCTTCTGTATTGTACTTAAGGGAACTTTCACACTGCTCTCAACCGTATCAATTGCATTTCGCAAATCGGCATCTAGCAATTTTTGGCATTCTTCTTCGGTATAACGTTTTCCAGCTATGACATCTTTTCCTGTATGACCGTAACACACAGTTAGTACGCCTCCACCGTCTTTGTACGGACGATATCTCAAGCCTTCGTGCCACTGAATCAATACGCTTGATAGCGCGACGATTCCTCCTGCACTGGCTAGCATCAACCGTTTTCTAAGTTCAATGTTCATTTTTGAGTTTGTGTTCTTTGCGTTTGTAGTACAAGTTGATAAAAAATGTCCCTATCGTGCTGAGAATGCCTGTCACTGCTAACCACTCATCAAGCGTGAGAAAGCCAAAGCCAGTTGATAAAACTCCGCACAGGTAAGCACTTGGTGTTGAGTATTTTTCAAACATAATGATCCTTTTCTGCTTGCTCATCGATGTACCTATCAACTTCAACAACACACTTGCCGCCTTTCCTTCCTCCGTTGTTGTCTATTTTTTTCACATCCAGTTGACGCACTTGACTATCGTCATTCCACACTCCTGCATCCGTCAGCGCATCTAAAACGCCTTTCGAATAATTATCGACATCTCGCTGCCTTTTATCGGGAAGATAGAGACTCATTTTCACAATGACATCACCGTCAAATAGTTGTGTACCGTATTTCTCTTGAGCAGCTTTGATGATATTCACTGCTTCTCCTTTGAAGGCTCTAGCCTCAGGACTCAAACAAATGTGACTTTTCAGGCGTAACCAATAAGTATTAACGCTTGGTGGGAAAGGTAACTCAACTATCACGATGCCCTCCGTGCATACAGCCTTAACGTCTTAGCATTTATTAAACTTTCCATAGCATTATGATAAGTTGGTGAATAAGACTTCAAAAGTTGATGACGAATAGCTTCTATTTTGCGCCGTTCTTGACGTCTTTTAGCGGCATTTAAATACCCTACCGTTTTTCCATAAGAAATTTTTGACACAGTTTCACCGTTAAAGATTTTTATCGACTGGGAATTTTTGCATCCCTTCATTGGTATTTTTTCCTTTTTTGTTTATTCGGGTAATAGCTAGCCAAGGAAAAGAAGAGTTTTCTTTTTCCGGTTGTTTGATTGGTTTTTGAAAGAGGATTTTTCTCTTGGCTAGGATTTGTTTTGATTGTTTATTTTTATTTATTAATTTAACTATTTATTAACGTAAAAAATTAGGGTGTAACGGGCGTAACACCCAAAACATAGCCTACTTACTTCCTAGGTTAATTAATTGCTCAAATAATATACTATTTGGTTGATATATATACATATTGATTATATTTTAATCAATTAATTTATTTCGTGTATTTTTTTGCTATTTAGCCCAACTCGGTCAACTCAATATGCATATTTATTTGATAAATAATATTTATTTTTGATAATTAGGCCAACTCAGCGGTCAACTCACGGTTAACTCGACCAACTCAGCGGTCAACTCA
>NZ_AUCC01000117.1 GCF_000429565.1 Arsenophonus nasoniae DSM 15247 | reverse complement strand
TGTCTCCGACGGCGAGCATTATCATAACCATGAAAGTTACACATATTACCTCCTGACAATGGGTTTTGGTGGTGTGTGCCGGAGGTATCCGGATTAGATTTACAGTCATATTGGTAGTACCCTGGTGTTGGTTTTTAACTTAGCGACTGTATTTTTGTTATTTCACACACCCCAAAACCGACTGTTTGGGTGTTTTGTGGTTACGCTTTTTCAGCGAAAGAGTGTTAAAGAGCGGTACTGCTTAACTGTCGTCACTTGCCTTCATGTTCATACGCCTCAGGCTGGCTACTTAGCAACGTCTGGCAAAGTTTCAGATAACTCGTGGTATTGTCTGTCGTCTGCCTGTTGCAGTGAGTTGATGGGGTAATAATACAAGTGTTTCTTTATTAAAGCAAGTAAGTCTTGTTTAAAGGCAAGTTTAAGGTTGATTTTTGAGTTTAATTAACTGTTTTAAAATGGAATTTTATATGAAAAGAAATATTAAATGTGCCTTCAATGTGAAGGCTATGTGATGTGGAAAGTGATTGAGCTACTTTTACATAAACATTATAGATGCATTAAAAACTCTGCCTATAACCTTAACTGTATCTAGGTCAGCGATCTCATCTGGGTATTCAATGGAGTTAAAACTTCGTATAATTACTTTTTTTCCTGGTTGCCTTAATAAAATTTTTATTCTAAATAAGTCGTCTTGCTCAATAAAATAAATACCACCATCTACTATTGAATTATCGCAGCAATTAACAAATACTGTTGCTCCATTAGGTATTACTGGCTCCATGCTATTGCCGTGAACAGTAAATGCGTAAACACTTTTGGAAGGTATTCCATATCTGCGCAATGTTGATCGAGAATAACGGAGTTTAAAACCATTGTAATCCTTATTTTCGTTACATCCGCTACCTGCGGCTAACTCAATACTTTTATAAAAAGGGATTTCGACTTCATCATCTTCTAAAGGCGTTGATTCGTCCCATTCTGATATTTCCCGAAAATTCATTTTATTTTTTAAACGGCCATCTTTGTTTTTTTTCTCTCCAAACAAAAGCCAATTTACATTAATATCAAGTACATCAGCTATTTTCATTAATCTATTTTTTTTAGGTTCTGTGCTCGTTTCCCACTGTTGAACGGATTGAGGGGTAACACTGAGCTTTTCAGCCAGTTCAGCTTGAGTCATTTTTTTTGCAAGTCTTGCTTGCTTTATTCTTTCATGCATAGTTTTCATAGTCTAATTATACAAGCGTTACTTTTATTATTTCCAGCAAGTAAAACTTGCTTTTAAAAAGTAAATCTTGTATTTTACTTGTTGTTACGTAAGTACAAGGGTATAAATATGGAAGCATTGAAAGCGACCATTGAGAAAGCAGGTGGAGTTCCTGCATTGGCAAAATTGCTGAATATTAGCGATCAGGCCATTAGACAATGGACATATAAAGGATACATACCGCCTTCAAGGTACGCACAAATAAACAAATTGCTAGACATTCCTCTTGAAGATTTAGTGAAAAATAAAGAGGAATAAAAAAAACGCTCTTTAACAACCTGGCCTCCCTGAAATTGGGAGATTTATAAATTCCCAGCCCATCGGGAGGGATAACTATTATCTGAAACTTATGGAATTAAGTGTAGGATAAGATTGCTGCAAAGACTATCAAATCGTTATGCAATTCTTAATTTTGTGGCTCTTGTTTGTGATACAGCAAAGATTGATGTGTGAGGAAGTAAAGCAGCATTTTTATGCTTCACTGGTTTACTCTGACCATAACACTTACGGCGTGCATCACGAATAATAGCTAACTGATAGTCACTGGCTGTAGGATGAAATTCCTTAATGTGTTCGTAAGATTTATTCGGATTGAAACGTTTAGAACATACAGGGCATATAGCAGATGTTTTCTTCATAATATTTTTCCTTAACAAATTAGATGAATAAATAGTCCTGTTTGTGATGGAAAATGGGTTCTGCCACTTCGGTACATTGTCTCTAGAGAGATACGCCGTCCGCCCGTGCGTTAAAGTGCGCCGTTAACTTTTTTCAATCTCTGGCTGTTTGCCTTTGATACGAGAATAATTTGCGTAAAAAGCAAATGCGTAAAGCGCATTTTTAATCTCGACAAAAATTTTAATTCCATAAATTTTTATTTTATTGATTTTTAAGTTTTTTATTGAGATGTTGATGCGATAAAAGAATAAATAAGCCTATAACAATAGGCTATTAAGGGAAGAGATAGTAATCTAAGGAGCTCTGATACCGCGTTTTTTTAACATTTCATTAAAAATGAGTTCATAGTGAGTTTTTCTGTCTCTCATTTCTTTGATAAAGCGTTTAGCTTCTTCTTCAGGAAGGCTATCATACAGTTCAAGTAACTCTATTTGATCCGATTTGAGGTTACTATATTTTTGTTTGTTATTGCGTGAAGCATTATTGGTTTCACTACTATCTAGAAATAGATCAGCTACTTGCACCCCTAATGCTGAAGCAATTTTTAAAAGAGTATTTTCGCTATATCCTTGCTTGTTTCTTTCGAGACGAGAAATATTGCCTACATCGCTATTAATAGCTGTAGCCAATTGAAGAATGGTCATGCCTTTCTTTTTTCTAAGTTCTCTAATTCTAGTACCTACATTCATATTATAATTAAATATTCTTTTTGCGTTTTACACAAAGCGTTTTGCACATATTTGAAAGTTGAATTATTATGCGCATAACGCATCTAAAGGAGATCTTTATGCAGACACCATTACGAAAAATTAGAATTGAAAATGAATTAACAATTGTTCAAGTTGCAAACACTATAAACTGTGATGCAGGAAACTTGAGCCGATTAGAAAGAGGTACTCAATCTGCGTCTTTAGAATTAGCTGAGAAACTCGCGCGATTCTATAAAGGAAAAATTAGCGAAATACAAATTCTTTACCCACAAAGATTTATAAAAAATTAAATTCATTACCATAATCACCGAACGATGCGGTATACCATCGGGCGACCGGATAGCACTCTGCTAAATGGCTGAAGCGGCAAAACCCACTTAATCACTCACAATCTCACTCTATCTATTATTTTTTCACAAACCTCATAGAAATATTGAGGTAGGGAATTTTATTACTTAAGGATTATAACCATGGAATATTCAAATACTATCAAAATCACCTGCAAACCTGAGCATTTAGAGTCTTACTTCTACCAGAAGATGGCATCAGAAGGGGGGAATAACGGGTTTGCTAAATCACTCGGGATCCACCCCTCAACAGCGAGTCGGGATAAAACCAGAATATTTAAACTAGCCTGTCAGGTCGTCTCAGAATACGGCTTGCCTCGGCATGTGGTGAGTGTTTCTGGTTCACAGTCTCAAGAGGTTGTTATTACGAATATCTCAGGTGAAGAAATACGCAAGCTGATAGACATGCTGGAGCATTTGAGATTGCCAAAAAAAGAAGCTTCAGAGTTAAAAAACAATGAAGCTTTTGAGAATTGTAATGAGCTTTGTGTTTGATGAAGAAAGTTTAGTATTTCAAGGAGAAGGGAAACGGCAGTTTTCCCTTTTTTCTTTCAATTTCAGCGAGGTCATTATGCCAAAAAATCGCCGATTTTACCAGTCAAATATCCATAAAAACATTATTAGAGAGAGAGTCAATCGCTCTTTCACAGAGTTAGCCGCCAAGAAGCTAAAAGCTGCATTAGAAGATGCAAAGTTAAGGCTTAAACATCGTCAAAAATCCATTAGAGGTAATCAGTATGAGTAGAATAGCAACAAATTGGGTATGGAAAATTAATTTGAAAGCTTCTCAGAAGTTGTTATTACTTGCTCTTGCTGACAGAGCTGATGAACATCATTGTTGCTATCCCAGTATTCAAAGATTATCAAATGATACTGGATTAGATAGAAAAACTATTTGCCGACAAATAAACAAAATGATAGCTGAAGGGTTAATAATCGATACTGGAGAGCGAAAAGGAGTAACAAAACAAGTTAAAGTTTTACGATTAAATATAGAATTAGAACATACCCAAAAACGGAACAGTACCGAAATTGGTAACGATCCCAAAAACGGTACTTTGAAGGATCCCAAAAACGGTACTCAGAATCTATCAGTAGAACCTAACATAGAATCTAAAGATCTTAACACCCAAAACCCGATTGAAAAAAATACGATAAAAATATCTCGTTATGCGTTTGAAGGTGAAGTGATTCGACTCAACCAAAAAGATTTTGAACAATGGGCGTCGATATTTTCAGATATTGATTTATTGCAGGAATTGAAACGGTTTGATTTTGAATTCAGCAAAGAAAAACCTAAAAACTGGTTTTCAGCACTGAGCGCAAAACTGAATTATCAAAACGAGACGGCACGCAAACGGAAGCAACAAAGACAACCTGTAACCAATCAATCAACAATGACCATTGCTAAAAACGGCTTAGTATTTTTCTAGCCAAATCATCATGAAATCAATCATCAAATCAATACTCATCCGTGGGTACAACTACGGCTGGCTGAGCGCGGGCATTGTGCAATACGGGTTTGACAAATTCAATCTGAGGGAAGCATGATTAGCATTACGGAATTATCTGAGCGGTTGTGGCTTGATGTTGTCAGAGTGGCTGTGGGGTGTTTCAGAATACGGCTTGCCAAGGCATGTGGTGAGTGTGCCTGATTCATCGACACAGGAGGTTCTTATCACAAATATCTCAGGTGAAGAGATACGTAAGCTGATAGACATGCTAGAGCATTTGAGATTGCCAAAAAAAGAAGCTCCAGAGTTAAAAAACAATGGAGCCTGCAAATATCATATCGAACGTTGAGTTTAGTTAAGTATTTCAAGGAGAAGGGAAACGGCGAATTTCCCTTTTTTCTTTCAATTTCAGCGAGGTCATTATGCCAAAAAAACGCCGATTTTACCAGTCAAATATTCATAAAAACATTATTAGAGAGAGAGTCAATCGCTCTTTCACAGAGTTAGCCGCCAAAAAGCTAAAAGCCGCATTGGAAGATGCAAAATTAAGGCTTGAACATCGCGAAGAATCCATTAGAGGTAATCAGTATGAGTAGAATAGCAACAAATTGGGTATGGAAAATTAATTTAAAAGCTTCTCAGAAGTTGTTATTACTAGCTCTAGCTGACAGAGCTGATGAACATCATTGTTGCTATCCCAGTATTCAGAGGCTATCAAATGATACTGGGTTAGATAGAAAAACTATTTGCCGACAAATTAACCAAATGATAGCTGAAGGGTTAATAATCGATACTGGAGAGAGAAAAGGAGCAACAAAACAAGTTAAAGTTTTACGATTAAATATAACCGAAGAAGAGTACCAAAAACGGGATGATAAACAGTACCAAAATGGGAACAGTACCGAAATTGGTAACGATCCCAAAAACGGTACTTTGAACAGTACCAAAAACGGTACTTTGAAGGATCCCAAAAACGGTACTCAGAATCTATCAGTAGAACCTAACATAGAATCTAAAGATCTTAACACCCAAAACCCGATTGAAAAAAATACGATAAAAATATCTCGTTATGCGTTTGAAGGTGAAGTGATTCGACTCAACCAAAAAGATTTTGAACAATGGGCGTCGATATTTTCAGATATTGATTTATTGCAGGAATTGAAACGGTTTGATGTTGAATTCAGCAAAGAAAAACCTAAAAACTGGTTTTCAGCACTGAGCGCAAAACTGAATTATCAAAACGAGACGGCACGCAAACGCAAGCAGCAAAGACAACCTGTAACCAATCAATCAACAATAACCATTGCTAAAAACGGCCTGGTATTTTTCTAACAAAATCATTATGAAACCAATTATCAAATCAATACTCATCCGTGGGTACAACCACGGCTGGCTGAGCGCGGGCATTGTACAATACGGGTTTGACAAATTTAATCTGAGGGAAGCATGATTAGCATTACGGAATTATCTGAGCGGTTGTGGCTTGATGTTGTCAGAGTGGCTAAATATCTCTTACCTGAAGGCAAAAAAGAGGGTCAGGAGTGGGTGGCTGGCTCTGTGCATGGTGAGCAGGGTAAAAGTTTGAAGGTTAATCTCTCTGGCAAAAAGGTTTGGTCAGATTTTTCTGAAGGGACAGGGGGTGATTTACTCGATTTGTGGGTTCAGGTCAGGGGCTGTAGTTTGCATCAGGCGATGGCGGAAGCAAAGCAGTTTCTAGGGATAGCGGATGAATCGGGTACATTTGAAGCAAAAAGGAAAAAACAGTTTAAACGTCCACAACCCGCATCACTGAAAAAAACCGTCCGTGAACCACAAGACTGTTACGAATATCTTCAATCACGAGGCATAGACCGCAAAACGGCAAAAGAATTTCAGGTCAGTGATGGGATTGTCTGGTCACCTGAAGATAACAGGGAATTACCCGCTATCGCGTTCCCTTACAAGCGAGATGGCGAGCTGAT
>NZ_AUCC01000116.1 GCF_000429565.1 Arsenophonus nasoniae DSM 15247 | reverse complement strand
GTACATAGAGCAGAGTATAAAAGACGAGAAGGGAATTGCCTAGAAATAGAGCGCCTTTGCCGCGATGCTCACGCCAAAGGCGTGCTTATGTTCACTACAAAGCTATTGCGTTATAAAATTTACAATTCATTAAAAAAATTAACAATTACAATTAATTGTGAATTTATTATTAATTATATATAATTGATATGTTGTAACGCTTTATTGATTAGGATTATTGCTATTATTTATTGTGATAAAAAAATAATAAATTATATAAATAAACTGAGCGATTCTGGATAGTTTATTCTGCTAAATTATAAAAATGGAGCTATAAAAAAGTTGGTAATGAAAAGTAAGCGTATAGCCAAAAGTTTTGACCTCAATTATTTAGGTGTAAGAAGTAGAGTGTATGAGAAGTAATGCTTTTGTAAGGGTAGTATCAAACACTTATATGGAGATGATATGCAAAAGTTATTTATGATGTTATTGATGCTGATGATAGTGGGTTGTTCTTCTAAGGCCCCTATCGTTGATAGAGGTGATTATTATATCGATAAATCTTTTTCATCGATAAGCCAAGATGATAGAGTGAAATTTTTAATATTTCATTATACGGCAGTAAATGATGCTCGCTCATTACAGATTTTAACTCAGGCTAAAGTAAGTGCTCATTATCTTATTCCAGAAATACCGAAAATAAAAAGTGGAAAACCGGTTATATTTAATCTTGTTCCCGAGAATAAACGAGCATGGCATGCAGGTTTAAGTAATTGGAATGGTAGGCTTAACCTTAATGATAGTTCTATCGGCATAGAAATAGTCAATAAAGGGTTTACTGAAGATATGCTCGGCGATAAGGTCTGGTATCCTTTTAATGAACAGCAAATTTCCGCTATCATCGTTTTAGCTAAAGATATCATAAAAAGATATAACATAACTCCAGATAATGTTTTAGCACATAGTGATATTGCTCCATTGAGAAAGTATGATCCAGGTAAAAATTTTCCATGGAAACGTTTAGCTGATCTTGGTATTGGAGCTTGGCCAGATGAAATGACGGTTAAGAAATATCTGGCAGGGCGATCACGCTATGCGCCGGCTAGTGTGTCAACTATCCAAAAATATTTACAGAAATATGGTTATGATAAAATTCCACAATCAGGCGAGCTTGATGAGGAAACTCGTAGAACAATTAGTGCATTTCAGCTTCATTTCCGTCCAGCTAATATAAGCGGTAATGCGGATGCTGAAACCGAGGCTATTGTCCGTGCGTTAGTTGAAAAATATAGAAATCAGAGTAGCTAGTCGCTAAAAAAGATTAACGGTTTTATATAACCTAATTGTATTTTATAAATTAAGCCCCTGACAATAGAATATTGATTGTCAGGAGTTTTTATAATTAATAGAGATATATTGGCTATTTTTTATTCATCTAATATTATGTTGTTATTTAGCCAATACGTTATTAAAAGAGTACTTTATAAACGTTGTTATTGATTTTTGCTTAGAATTCTGTCAAATATAGTTGCAACATTTTCTTATATTTACAGTTTTTTTCAAATTCTGCATATTCCAAATATTAAATAACATTGATAATAAAATTTATGAATAAAATAAACATTCATAACAGTAATTTATTTTACATTTATTATAATGATAACGTATTTAAACCAACTTGAAGGTAGTAATAATGAAATTTGTAAAATATGCACTATTATCAATAGCATTAATTTCATTTGGTAGTATGGCTGCTTCTACTCCAATGAACACAAGTAGTCAAACTAATGTTGGACAGAAACAAGTCAAAAATAAACAAATATCTCATACTAGTAAAGTAAAAGCGAAAAAAGCTTCTCATATTAAATCTGGAGCAAAAAAAGCACCAAGTAAAGTCATGACTAAAGCAAATTAATTTTTGGCGATCAGAACAAAAATTAAAATAATGGCCGTCTATAAAAGCGGCCTTTATTTTTGTATTTATCCTTATATAAAAAAATTAAAAGTTATTGATGATGATAGTAACTAATACTGATATTGTTAACTATTGATTAATGATTTTTATTTTATTGATTATTATTAATGCATATGATGAATATTTCTTTCTTGCTATATAAAAATAATAAATTTTATTTTATATGAAATAATTATTATTTTATTATATTTTTTAAAATAGATATAAATATTCATCTTAAGTTATAAGGTGAAAATTTTTTAATGTGGAAAATATAAACCCTATCTTGATATAAAATTGATGGAATTATTTATGTAAAATTTAGTATAAAGAAAAATTATCATAGGTTAGCTGCGTTTAAAAATCTAATTCAATATTAAGTCGATGAATTGCTAAGTTAGGAGAGATAATTGGTTGTGAATTATTTGATAAAATTCCAATAGTTAGATATTAGAAATAAATGAAAATAGAAAAATTTTTTCCTGCGTGAAATATTAATATATTCTTATTATCGGTTAAGGAATTTTGCATTTTTACTGAGGGAAAAAATAATTTTCAATTATAAAACTGGCTTAGAATTAATTAATTTCTGCTAACTCGATAGCGGAGATTATTAGCAAAATAAAAGCTATTTTATCTTATATTGGAATAAATATTGTTGGTACGAATTTATATGAAATGAATTCTGTACTGTTAGTTATACATGCAAATTTTATATAGGATCACTGATAAACAATATGGCCGCAGGGATTAGTTACAATATAGCTTGCGATTTATAGCCTAGGATGGCTCATCCTAATGACTATACGGTTAATAACTTTTTTGATAAATAGACAATATTTATGATCTGAGATTAATTTTTCCCGCCTTTCAGCTTAACATTAAAATCAACATATTAATTTAATTCCATGCAGTGAAATTATTTTAACTAAAAACTATTTATCATGTTTGATTTTTACAGATTAAGGACTGCATATTACCTACGTTCCTCAGTATATCGCAAGGCCAATGTTATTATTTGGTCGTCTAGAAGGTTTCGATATTATCTTACTAAAATTTGATAATATTCATTCTTTGATACGCTATTAAAGAATAGGCTTGATTTTTTAGAGTATTATAAATGCTACCTTAGCTGCTTTAAAAGGGCGGTTTGGTTATTAAAGATAGTATATTTTTTTATAAAAATATCCCAGATAATTTTTATCTGGGATTAATATTAAAATTTATTAAAAATAATAGACTAATCCTAAACCTAAAACATTGTCGGTACTAATGCCATAATTTTCGGTAAATTTATTCTTATCTAATAAATTAATTTTATAATCTAACAATGCAGCAAAATTCTTATTAAAATAGTAGAATGAACCTAGCGATATGAATTTGTTTAAGTAATTATCTCCATATTCGCCAAGATCTTTTCCTTTAGCTTGAATATAAGCTAATGATGGTTTCAAACCATAATCAAATGTATATTGAGCGACAATTTCAAAAGTTTGTGTTTTAGGCGCAATATTGGTATTGGTCGAACCAAAAGGCGTCATATTACGAGTTTCAATATAAGTTGATGCCAAGTAGACGTTATTGGCATTATATTTGGTACCAATACTCCAAGCTTCTGCGCGTTTTCCATTAGCATAGTAATTGGCCATGTCATTATTGACATTATGTGAATTACTATAACTTCCGCCAAAACTTAGCCCAAAATCGGTATTATAAATCACTGATAGACCGTAGCCGTCACCGTTATTTTGCTTGGCTGCACTTACACCTGATTTATTATTAGTTGTATTTTTCCCTTGGTATTGTAATGCAATGTTTAATCCATCAATATAGCCAAAGAAATTGTTGTTTCGATAGGTAAGTAGGTTTCTATTTCTACCGTTCATGTAATTATCAGCCATTGAAATGCCATCATCCCAAAACATCGGCAAAACATCAATCCAACCGTCAATGTGATATAACACACCATAATTAAGGCCATAATCAATAGAACCTAAATATTTATGATTAATTCCAACATAGGCTAATCGATTTTTATCTATATGGTTATCCTCAGTTTTATTAGTCATTGTTTCCCATTCAAATTGACCAAATCCAGTGAGGTTAGCGGAAATTTCGGTGCTGCCTTTGATTCCAACACGAACTCTTGAATCATCCCCGCCACTTTTACCTTTACCAATATGATTTCGTACATCAATTTTTCCATACAGATCTAACTTATTTCCATCTTGATTATATATTTCAGCGGCATTGGCAATATTATTTATGGAAAATACTAACGTTAACAATGCAATACGCCTTATTTTCATTCTATTCATCCTCTTCTCTTGTTGTTTTGTTTTTGTTAATTTTAAGTAATTTAGTATGTTGTAAATATTTTATGTTTTTGTTTCATATAAAGACAATAAAAATATATATATTTATGATCAGGCGCAAAATTTATAGCTAATTGGTATAATTTGTTAAATAAAGAAGCAACAAAAATAACATATTAATATTATAATAAATTGGATTTTTACATTGGAATTATATTTCCTATTATTTTTTATTTTCATAAATTAATTTTATATACTCTATTTTAATTATAATGAATTTTTATTTAGAATTAAAATAGAATTTATTATGATAAATTGACGAAAGGATAAATATGGCAGTTATTTTTTCAATGTTTTTTTATTTTGTTTTCTTTTCTTTACAATAAAATATATTTCTCTTTTTCATATTATTTGTTGGACAATATTCTGCCATAAAGTATCAATAATGAAACTTTGATTATAGTTTAAAATTGACTTTATTTTTTATAACTCTAATATTCCCTATAGATAAAATTAATTAGATTATTTATTTGTTAAGACTTTTATAAATATTTATTTAAAGCAGACAGATAGTTATTTTGAAAGCTTACACATTTTTTTTATTAATATATTTTTTTGTATTGAGTTATGGTTCTAAATTAGTCTCAGATATTAATTTTAGGAGATGGTTTATGATAAAAATGAAAAATCTTATAGTAATGTTTTTTCTTTTTGTAATTTCATTTGGTGTTTTCGCTCAAGAGGTTATTACTGCCTCAGCAATTAGTCTTAATGAGGCCATTGAAAATTTAGAGAATAAAGCGAAAGAGAAAGATTCTACTATTGTGAAAATAACTTCTGCAGGAGGACAAAATTACGTTAGAGCAAGTGCTATCATAGAGGAAAATAAATAATTAGTTGTGTGTGCCTATTATTTACCCTTCGTTTCTTAGTATCCTCTATTATAGGGGATACTATTTTTTATTTAGATAATTCATATTGATAACTATTATCAGAGTTAACGTAGAAACTAAAGATAACTAGATTAACCTATTATTAATATTTGAAAATTATCTATTATACCATTTAACTAAAATGCAACATTTTTAACCGAATTATGGTGTGATACCCTGTCGTCACGATTGAGTTAATGCTATTAACTTATTCTTTATTAGTGAAATTTTATTCTGCCATAATACCACTAACTTCTATTACACAGATTTCTCATGCAAAGAAAATATTAAAATAAAAATATTATAAATATTTATTTTTCCAATGTTCTTTTGTTCATCATGATGATGAACTATTTCATAGAGTAACTTAATGATTTTTTTTGATTATCTTTAACAAATTATTTCTTCTTGTTTGGCAATTAATCATTTAAAAATTCGTTTATTATTAATATTGCATCAAAATTGACTATTATTATTCTTAATCTTAACGAAAGGAATATTGATATGCTTTGGAAGAATACTTCCACCCAGTTTGGTCATATATCAATTTTAATTCACTGGTTGGTCGCGCTTAGTGTGTATGGAATGTTTGCGTTGGGGCTTTGGATGGTATCTTTGAATTATTATGACGCTTGGTATCACAAAGCGCCAGAAATTCATAAGAGTATCGGTTTTGTTTTGTTTTTGCTGATGATATTTCGTGTTCTATGGCGCTTTATTTCACCGCCACCAAAAGCATTAGATAGCTATAGCAACTTAGTAAAAATAAGTTCTACTCTCGTCAAAATTTCTCTTTATTTACTTTTATTTGGCATATTTCTTAGCGGTTATTTAATTTCTACTGCTGATGGTCAGCCTATATCAATATTCGGTTATTTTGAGATCCCGGCAATATGGTCAGATGAGGGCATTCAGGCTGATAGTGCAGGTGTTGTACATCTTTATTTGGCTTGGACACTTATTATTCTTTCAATTCTTCATGCGATTGCAGCATTGAAACATCATTTTATTGATCGTGATGTTACCTTAAAACGCATACTTGGCATTCGTTCATGGTTAGGAAATTGAATCGCTTTTAAAGTGAGTAGCAAAAGCCATCCCTTATTGCAAAAAGGAGATGGGGATCGATTTATTGTGTTTAGTGCCAGTTAACATTTCCTCAGAGAGTGTAATTTCTAACCTGATTTCCTTATTTTAGACACATTGATCCTGCGTTTAGCTGCGTAACCATCGCTTTTTCTCCAGGTTATGCAGTCTTTCTGACAACAATTCCGTTGCTTTTTTACCCATTTGCGCCCCGGTGAAAAGCAGCCTGTCGCCACACAGAATACATTTGTACGGATCGGTACGCAGAAATCCTTTCA
>NZ_AUCC01000115.1 GCF_000429565.1 Arsenophonus nasoniae DSM 15247 | reverse complement strand
TAACGAGTTGAAAAGAAAAGGGATGAAAACGGTTATTCCCCGAAAATCAAATGAAAAACTGGCTTCAGATGGACGCTCGCAACTTGATCGTGATGCTTATCGCCATCGCAACGTTGTGGAAAGGTGTTTTGGCCGTTTAAAGGAATATCGCCGGATCGCTACACGTTATGAAAAAACGGCAAGAAACTATCTAGCAATGGTGAAACTGGGCTGCATTCGCTTGTTTTACCGCCGATTACGCAATTAAGGGACACAGCCTAGTCTAGAAAATAATAAATTATGCCCTTATCTTAAAAATAACAATGGTATTATTATGGCAGAACAGATTGGCCTATTTGTTCAAGGTCAGTTAGAGCAATATACTACGCCAGTAACAAAACTAAATGCCTATGTGGGTTAAGCGAAAGGTTCACAGATACAACACAATTCACTTAATGAAGTAGTTGAAAAATCTTTAAAAGAAGAATTCGTTGAATTACCAGAATATATGGCAGAAACTTTAAAGGAAGCTAACGTATTATCTGATGAACAGGCGTTAGTTTTTTATGAAGACTTGAAGTTACTTCGCACTAATAACAACAAATCAAAAAGTGTGAGAAGCTTGCTAGCAAATGTAAAACCAATAAACAGTGCTACGCAATTATCTTCTTTGCCAACGGGTCGTTTGGTGGTTTTTTATGACTTGGATTATGAATTAAAAAGTATGATGATAAGTTTAGGTGAGGGTAAATTTGTGATTAGCAATGGCGCTAGCATAGGAGTATCCACAGAAAATTCTAATGATATTATTTTGTCTTCTCAATTTGAGAAGATTATTAATGGCAAATTTAATAATGTTAATGTTATTTCAGGTTCAGTTAATGTACAGGGAAGCCGGCAAGAAACTTTACTCGGGAAAGATGCCATTTTCAATTTAGACGGAAATCGATTATTTATTAAAACACAAGGAATACCGTCTAGTGTAAATTATATGGATGGCTCTGAGCTGAGTAATATTATTGAAGGATTAGCAATACAATCTCTTGGTTTTAATAATTGGCAAAAAGTAGAAGTCATTGAATTACAATCTTGTTTTGGGCCATTTGGTAGCATTCCTATTGGTCAAGTGATAGCACATAAATTAAATAAAAAAGTAATAATACACCCATTTTCAGCAGAAAAAGGTTTTGGCGTAACAAATCAACCATTAGCACCAACGCCTAAAATATATGAAGCCGGGGTTTACCTTAGTGAGGATGATTTAAAGCTTGCCAGTGAGCAGAGTTATCTGAATACTTTATTTTGGCAGCAATTATTGTTTTTATTTGAAAACACAAATAAATTGCTCGATATAGCAGAAAGTATTGAACATGTGTTGGAAGATAAAGTACCCCTCTTAATACTGGACTTAGTCAAATTAATTTCCAAAAAAATAACTATTGATAAATTTTTACAATTGCATCCAGAATATTATGGATATAATGGTGAATTAGGTAAATATTTATTCCCTAAAATCGATAGACTATTAAAGATAAAAAAAGTTACTAATGCAGATGAATTTGCTGAACTCATGATTGAATTTCTTTCTTTAAGTAATAACTCTTATACTTTGTTGGATAAATTTATGGGAATAAACATTGAAGCAGTAAAATCATTAAATCAATATTCAATCGAGGGTGATTTCAAAAAATAATTGAAATACTCAGTTTCAATAACTGTACTAGGACGTGGTGCCCGGAGGCGGAATCGAACCACCGACACGAGGATTTTCAATCCTCTGCTCTACCGACTGAGCTATCCGGGCAACAGGGCGTATTAAACCTGATTATAATATTTTCGTCAATTAAAATTATAGCAATACGCTTTCTTATGCTTGTTTTTTCAACAATTTAAGTAGTGCTATATAAAAATTGTTCTAAGCTTTTGCGCCAAGTAGAAATGGTACCCTTTTTATCAGGGTACCAATTTAACTAAGTAAAAAGGTCATTAACGGTATTTTTTCTGCGCATTATTTACTTTAATCAAATAATTACGTGATTGAGCTGCCGGATGTTTAGTCGCTAATGTTTGGTAAACGTCACCCGGTGGCATTTGATTAATAATTTGGGCTGCCAGCTTTTTATCGTTATGGAATACTCTTAAAACACTATCAGCTCCCCCGTTATAGGCGGTGATGATCGCATAGCGACGCGAGGTAGCATTGGTAATTTCATTTAGATAAGTGTTTTGTAACAATGATAAATAGGCGGTCCCTAGATCAATATTTTTGGCCGGATCAAATAAATAATTGCGACTGGGTATGCCTGATTTTCCTTGGGCACGAAAAACGTCTCTACCTGCGGTGTTTGGCATAATCTGCATTAAACCTAAGGCATCAGAGCGACTCACTGCATAAGGATTAAAAGTAGATTCTATTTGCATAATTGCCAGGATCAACGATTCATCAACGCCATATTTTGCCGCTGCCTGGCGGATATACGGTAAATACTTATGAGCACGTTTATCCAGGTGATTTGGCACTAATTGGATGGTAATTGACCAGATGACGTGCAGGCCTGACTGACGTCGCTGTAATTTATTTTCTAATAAATAGTCGGCGAATTTTGTTGCTCGCCATTCCCAACGGATCGGTTGATTTGTGTGATCAAGTACTTGTCCATACAAAAACGGCTCTTTACTGATAGCGATATTATTAATATCAGAGTAGAGATCAATGGAACCTGGATCCTCTCCCATCAATAGGGTAGTAATAATTGCCTTTTTTAAGTATTCCTTCGGTTCTACGCCAGCAATAGTATCAATTGTAATGCGGCCGCTATCAAAATTAATATGGCTACGGGTTTGGTATTGATCCGTATATTTGACGTAATCTTTTGGCCCCGCAATCAGGACTTCGTGAATACCCCAAATATTCTCAATATTATGAGCAAATTGCTGAACTAAAATATCAAATCCATTGGTATCTTTGACATATTCAGGATGAAATGAGATTTCTTTTTTACTGGAGCAAGCCAGCAAAAGTTGGGCAATGAAGATAGGGAGCAGCAGCTTTTTCATATCACATGTCATTCACAGTTTGTCAGATAAAAAGCCATCAGAATGGTCAAGATTCTGATGGGTTGAGCATTATTTCTCGGGTGGGGTATAGCCTTCGATATGAATGTCTTGCCCCTCAAACAAAAATTTTACCATCTCTTGCTCTAGTAATTTTCTGTCTTTAGGATTCATCGTGCTAAGCTTTTTTTCATTGATCAGCATGGTTTGTTTGCTCATCCATTGTCCCCAGGCTTCTTTAGATATTTGATTAAAAATCCGTTTACCTATTTCACCAGGATAAAGCTGAAAATCTAAACCTTCAGCTTCACGTTGTAAAAAAGTACAAAAAATAGTTCTACTCATTAAGTAATCCTCAGAATGGCAAAGTTAATTTTTAAATTGTTTAAGTAAGTTTTCAACCGGTGCTGCTAAGCCTATTTTTATATCTTGCTGTAAGTTATACCAAAGCCCTTTCGTTTCATCCATGCAAGCGGAAAATTGATTAATAGTGACATAAATAGGGATAACGTCTAAATGAAAATGGCTAAAAGTATGACGAAATGTAATAAGTTGTTCTATTTTGTTATATACAATACCTGAATTATCAAGCCACTCATTTAGGGTATTAAGCGTATCAAATTGTGGAAAAATAAATAAGCCTCCCCAAATACCAGAAGGAGGGCGTTTTTCTAACCAAATTGAATTTTCATATTGTAAAATCAAAAACCAGCCACTTTTGACAGGAATTTGTTGTTTAGGTTTTTTGGCAGGAAAATTTTGCCAGCTATGGTTTATAAAAGCATGGCACCCTTTTTGTAACGGACAAAGTTCACATTTAGGTTTACTACGACAACAGATCATAGCACCGAGATCCATCATCGCTTGATTAAAATATTGGACATCATTAGCAGGAGTGACCTGGGTACTGAGAGTCCACAATTGGTTTTCAACTTCTTTTTTACCGGGCCAACCTGCAATGCCGTAGTAACGTGTAAGCACGCGTTTTACGTTACCATCCAAGATTGGGAAATGTTGATTTTGTGATAACGATAAAATAGCGCCTGCGGTAGAGCGTCCGATACCTGGCAGCGAAATAACTTGTTCAAATTTATTAGGGAAATTGCCATCATAGTTTGCCACAATTTGTTGGGCTGCTTTATGTAAATTGCGAGCTCTGGCATAGTAGCCGAGGCCAGTCCATAGATGCAATATTTCATCTTGTGAAGCATTTGCTAAAGAGGTGATGTCAGGGAAATGATTAATAAATTTCTCAAAATAGGGGATCACGGTAGCAACTTGTGTTTGCTGCAACATGACTTCAGATAACCAGACGTGATAGGGTGATTTTTCTTGTTGCCAGGGAAGCGTTTTGCGCCCATAACGATGATACCAGTTAAGTACAGAATGAGAAAATTGCAGTGTATCCATATAAAATGTCTTTACTCTAAACAGTTTTTATAAAAAGCAGGTTTTGATATGAGCAGTGGTATCATTAATAGCCGTTTTGTTGTTAGGAATATATATTTTTACTTTTTAATCAGATATTAGCTTTGATCAGGCTTTTTATTCCGTCAATAAAGTAATGCTTTTTTATCAGCCATTTTCATATTCAACTACTCGTAATATAATTGTCACTATTATGAATAGTATTAATTGGTAAAAATAATCTCAATACTTATGATGAAAAATGTTATTACTCCAGAAGTTAATGAAGAAGGCAAAGTTATACGTCGTGTTCGTAGCTTTGTCCGCCGTCAGGGAAGATTAACTCCTCGTCAGGAAAATGCGCTGCAAATGTTATGGCCTAAGATGGGAGTAGATTTTACCGGTCAGCTGCTATCATTGGATTCACTATTTGGTAATGATGCACCGGTGATCCTGGAAATAGGTTTTGGTATGGGAGCATCATTAGTTACCATGGCAGAACAAAATCCAGCTAAAAATTTTTTGGGCATTGAAGTCCATGCTCCGGGAATTGGTGCCTGTTTGGCTGCAGCCAAACAGGCTAATTTGAGTAATTTACGCGTCATGTGTCATGACGCAATTGAGGTATTGGAGAAAATGTTGCCAAATGATTCGTTAAATATGGTGCAACTTTTTTTCCCCGATCCCTGGCATAAAGTAAGGCATAATAAGCGGCGAATTGTGCAGCAACCTTTTGCGGAGCTTATTTTACATAAATTGAAATTAGGCGGTATATTTCATATGGCAACCGACTGGCAGCCTTATGCCGAGCATATGTTAAATGTTATGCATGAAATCCGGAATTATCGAAATTTGTCAGCAGCAGGCGATTATGTTGAGCGACCCGCTTCGCGACCGATAACTAAATTTGAAAAGCGTGGCCAACAGTTAGGCCATGGTGTATTTGATCTTATGTTTGAGAGGATAAAATAATGTCTAAGCAGCGTAGCCGCCGTTTACGTAAAAAACTACATATAGACGAATTTCAGGAGGTTGGTTTCTCAGTAAATTGGTCTTTTCCTGCTAAAACACCGGTTGATAAGATTGATAGTATGGTTGATACTTTTATTATAGAGCTTATTCAGCCTAATGGTTTAGCGATGGATGCCAGTGGTTATTTAGATTGGGAAGGATTAATCTGTATGGAAAAAACTGGCAAATGTACAGAAGAGCACCGTAAATTAGTCGAAGAATGGTTAAAAAACCAAGGTATGAAGAAGGTGGTTACTTCTGAATTATTTGATATTTGGTGGGATTAATCTGTTTTAAATATTATTAGACAGATTATTGTTACTAAGTATTTTTGGCATCTTTAATTTGTCTAACCTAAGAGTAAGTATAAGTGATTCTTTAATCTATCTATAACGATTGTTTTTTGGTGTAAATAGGGTTGTTAATAGTATTTTATACTGTAAAACTGTTTTTTTAAGGATAATCACTTATTATTTTTTAGTTAATATTAATTAAAGAAAAATAAATTGAATATTTAACAAATTAAAATTATTTTTTATATCTTTAAATTACAAATAATTAATTAGAAAATTGGTAAATATTACGCTATCTTGTTTTTTAATTTCTCATAATAAATAATGATAAAGTTAAATTTATATTAACTCATTGAATAAAAAACTATTTTAATATTTCTATTATTAAGTAATAAATATTGTTTTTATTACAATAATATATTTTTAATAATTTTAAATCAATCAAAATGTTATATGCCATTCTATCCACTATACATGTATAAAAATATTAATATTTTTTCAAATAGTTAACTATAGCCAGCTTATAATATTAGTTAAAATAAATATTAACTTAGTATTCAATTGATTATCTATTTTATGTAGTGTTCATGGTTAGGAATCTCAATCAATACAGTAAGGCATTAATAGAGGTGTTTTGAACTCAATATTTCTATTAAATTCTGACAGTTTTCTCGTTGATTAACCATGAGAACAGTAATTCGGTTAAATTATCATCTAAAAGCCTAATAATAGGCACACTGCTCCTAGGTTGCGGTTTGTAACCATCGTTTTTTGACCATTTTATCCCGCCTTTCTGACAGTAAAGTGACGGCGTGTATTCCTTTTTCCGCACTCATAAACCGCAATCGGTTTCCACATAAAATACATTGGTACGGGTCAGTGTCAACGATCACCGAAAACT
>NZ_AUCC01000114.1 GCF_000429565.1 Arsenophonus nasoniae DSM 15247 | reverse complement strand
TTTTTTTAATATGTCATTATCCCTCTGAGCACGCTTAAGTTGAACTTCTAATTCTTGTATGCGCTGTTGCTCGGGTGTTAACGCTTTTGATTTTACAGGCGTATTCCCATTTAACTCGGCAAGATATTGTTGCTTCCATCGTGATACGGCAGATTTACCCGCACCGGATATTTTTTCAACTTGGATATTGCTATATCCACCTTCAACCATGAGTTTTGCATATTCCAGTTTTTGCTTTCCGCTAAAGGTTACTTTTACTTTTCGGGTCATATTTATACCTATAAGATTTTGCTTAATTATAAGCTATAAATCTCTACAGTTTTATTAGACCACTACAGGTAGCCAGGGTCGGTTCAATGAAGTGCCGATGGTGACCTATATGACGGTGATGTTTAAAAAGAACCCGCTGGGTACCTTCAAACAGCATGAGGATCCGGATTTAAGCAGCGCTTTTACCTGCACCTATATCAAGCAGGTATTGGATGGCGAAGAATTACTGGAGCTGGACTACATGGCGAATATTTTTCGCGTGGGCGGGGTGGATATGCTGGCAGACTACCGGGCCAATATTGGTGGTTAGTGAGCCATCCGTTTTCAGGGGGCGTTATCGTCCCTGTCTTCTTAATGGCGTTTAAAAGCCCCCAGCCCACCCGAATGCCAGACTGTCAGGGTCAAGAAATCCCCTCAACCTAGGAGCTTATTATGAACGATACTTACCCTCTGCGTTTTCCCTATCCGCTGGCCAATGGCGAGATGCTGACCCAGGTCACCGTGCGGCGGTTGACCGTGCGCGACATGAAGCAGGTACGCAAGCAAAGTCAGGATCCGTCTGATTTGGATGAATTGCTGGTTGCCAGCATGACCGGGTTGTTGCCGGAAGATTTGGACAAAATGGATCTGGCGGATTACCAGGCATTGCATGGCCGATTTCGCGACTTTGCGGGGCTGGATACAGTATCCGGGACAACTGCGTAAGGCGGAGGCGTTACTGGCAAGGTGGTTTCGCTGGCCGCCCAGTGAAATTGAGCGGCTAGCGGTAGAAGAATTTGAGGGCTACCTTAAGGAAGCGGGCGAACAGATAAAGCGCGAATACGGCGAGTAATCCAGCGAATGAATTGGAATAATCCTTCACAAACGCCCGCTAACAGGAAAATAACCGGCTGAAGAAAAAACAGCGCAACACAATAAACCAGGCCAATCCCTGCGGCCCCCATCAGGGTCAAGATAAGATTAAGCCAAATATCGTCGCCAGTGGACATAAAATAGAAATAAAGCTGGGCCACGCACCATCCGTAACTGCCTATTACCGCGGCTCCCAGCAAGAAAGCGAGTATAATCATGTTGTTGCCTTACTATTTAACCTGAACTGAGTTTACCATTATGGCGAGTAGTTTTTCAATTGGTGTTGTCGTTTCTGCTACCCTTTCAGGGGCTTTTCGCAGTGTGATGGGCAGCACCCAGCGAACACTGGAAAGCCTGGGTACGGCAACATCCCGATTACAGCAGCGACAGGCATCGCTGACACGGGCGGTCAGTCGATATGGTAGCCTCGGTGGGGATGCCGCCCGGCGCTTGAACGGTGAACTGACCCGGGTTGGTCACACGCTGTCCCGGCTGGAAAGCCAACAAGCGCGCCTGACTCGCGCCACTGCCACCTCGGCTGCCTTACGTGATAATCGCCTGAAAATTTACGGTCAGGGACTGGAAACCTATGGTATGGCCCGCGCTGCCTATGGTGCCGTTCAGCCTTCAGTAAAAAAGTACATGTCTTTTCAGGACAACATGATCGACATGGCGATCACGGCGGGCTTTAACACGAAAACCCGCGACACGCTGGGGAAAGATATTCGTGCCTGGAGCCTGCAGTACAACCAGACTCAGGACGATTTACAGGCGGCAAGCAGTTCACTGATTGGCAATAATATTGATGATTTGGATGATCTGCGCGCTTATCTGCCAAGCATTGCGCGTGGTGCCACCGCAACGCGTACCACTGCAGCACAATGGGCTGAGGCGGCGTTCACGACCAAGCAATCCTTGGGGATTGCCGCGAAAGATTTTGCCGCCGTACAGAACATCATGGCCTACGGTGGCAAGGCGGGATCATTTGAAATTCCCGATCAGGTTAAATGGTTACCTGCGCTGGCTCCACAGATGGCGGGCATTGCCCAGGGGAAAGAGGCGGTCGCCGAGATGGCCGCCGCACTACAGGTCGCTAAAATCGGTGCGGGTACACCCGATGAAGCGGCCAACAATTTCAAGAATTTCCTCACTAAAATGTTTGCCCCGGACACGCAAAAGCACTTTGCCGATCAGGGGATCAACCTTCAGCAATCCTTGATGCGCCAAAAGGCAGCCGGGATCTCTCCGATTGAAGGGATGATGAACACCATCCAGTGGTCTCTGGCGCAAAAAGGCCCGGAAGCGGTCAAACAGTTCAAGGCGGCTATGGCATTAAAGGACGATGCTGCTCGAGATCGGGCGCTCCAGGCGTTGCAGAAGAACTTCGGCCTGGGTGAGCTGTTCGCCGATATGCAGGTGATGGCGTTTGTCCGACCGATGCTGGCCAATATGAAGAAATACCGCACTATCCGTGCTGAAGCCTTGAGCGCCGCCAACAGCGACGTGCTGGCGGGGGATTATTCCCAGCGCCTGGCATCACCGATTGAGAAAATGAAGCAATTGATGATTGCTAGCAGTGATCTGGCGATCACGTTGGGTGAACAATTAACGCCTGCTATTGTTACTGCGGTAGATAAAATACTGCCCTGCGTCACAGTGCTTGGATCATGGATAAAAGCCAATCCTCAATTAGTGACCGGGATAGCCGGTGTCGTCACGGGACTGATCGCCTTTAAGTCGGTTTTGTTTATTTTACGGATGGGACTTAACCTGCTAGCTACCCCTTTCGTGTCGGTGTGGAAAGGTTTTGTAACGCTGCGAAGTCAATGGGTGTTATTGCAAAGCACCTTTAGCCAGGGCAGCAGGATCCGCCGTCTGGCCGGACTCATGGGCCGACTCTCACGCGGCGCGTTGCGTCTGGGCAAGGTGCTCGGCGGCGGACTGGTGCGTGGCCTGATGATAGCCGGACGGGCCGTGCTGTTTATCGGTCGGGCGCTGATGCTGACCCCCATTGGGCTGCTGATCACCGGTATTGCTGTGGGGGCTTTCCTGATTTATCGCTACTGGGGGCCTATCAGCGCCTGGCTCAAAGCCCGCTGGGCGGATATCAAACAGGCGTTTTCCGGCGGCATCGGTGGCGTCGCGGCGCTGATTATCAACTGGTCGCCGGTGGGGCTGTTCTATAAGGCGTTCGCGGGGGTAATGCGCTATTTCAATATTGAGTTACCCGCCAATTTTACCGATTTCGGTCGCAACCTGATTGAGGGGTTGGTCAGCGGTATTCGCAGCAAGCTGACGGCGGCGAGAGAGAGTATCACCGAGTTTGGTGGCAGTATCAAAAGCTGGTTTAGCGAGACGCTGGGCATTAATAGCCCCTCACGGGTCTTTATGGGTTTTGGGGACAATATCGTTGAAGGTGCCGCTATCGGTATCCGACGCACCACCCCCAAAACCCGCAGCGCGACCCTCGACTGGCTGGCCTCTCTGTTGCAGGCTGGCTCAGGGCTGGCATTGCCGGGTCTGCCTGGCTGGCGACCCGCTCCCGTCCCCTCGCTGCCGAACGGGGCGGGGCTTGCCGGTCATGGCATGGCAGGCCAGGGGGGTATCGTGGTGCATTTTAGTCCTCACATTGTACTGGATGGTCGGTCGCAAACCCCCGGTTCGGCGGTACAGCAGGCGTTGAGTCTGGGTGTGCGCGAACTGGAGCAGATGCTGGCGCGCGTACTGCAACAACAGCAGCGCAGGAGGCTGGAATAATGTTTGCCGTATTGGGGGATATCCCTTTTCAGCTGGGTACCAGCTTTGATGCTTTGGACGGGACTTTTGGCAATGACTTTGCCGAGCAGGCACGCATTGGCCACAAGCCGGGCTTACAGTTTACCGGGGCAAAACTGGATGAGTACCATCTGATCCTGGTGCTTCATCAGCGTTACTGTGACCCTGCCCGTGAGTGGCAACGGCTGCAGGCGGCGAGCCGTGCCCATCAGGCGCTGGCCTTTGTGCTGGGTAACGGCGATTACAAGGGCTGGTTTGTCATTACTGACCTGTCGCTGAGTACCCAGCTCTGCAGCGCGCAGGGCCGTGCCCAGGCGCTATCGGTTGAGGTGACGCTGCGCGAATATACCGGCGATCCGCAAAAGCCGCCGAAACCGCCTGCCGTCAAAGGTGGGTTGCCAAACCTGAATCAGACCCGGCAGACGGCCTTGCCCGCGTCGGGGCTGGGCAGACGCTGCGCCAGGCGGTAGGCTTTGCCCGGCAGGCGCAATCGGCGCTACAGGCCGCCTCCAGTGTCATCCGGGTCGCACGGCAGATGAAAAGTAATCCGGTGGCGGCGCTGACCCGCGTACCCGGCGTACTGACCAGCCTGGGCGATGTGGCCGCCCCGATGGCGCAATCGCAACCCTGGCTGCGCCAGTTAACCGGCACCTTACCCGACGCTATCCCGCTCCTGCGGGCGAGCGGTGAAGCGGCCACGATGATAGACCATGCCCAGGACACCCTGCGCGGCCTTGCGCCGGGCTAGAGTCAACATCTGCCCGGTGCGCTCGATACCGTCGCCGGTCTGGTTGGCAATGCCGTGACGGTTTACCAGCATCAGTCAGCACCGCTCAGTCGCCTGGCCAGCCGTATTATTAGCCGGAGGGGATAATGATGTCTGCTGATACGCCTGCCGTCATGATCCATACCACCCGGGAAGGCGAACGCTGGGACACCCTGGCGCATCACTATTATGGCGACCCGTTCGGCTATGGGCGCATCATTATGGCTAACCCGCAGGTGGCCATTACCGCGTCGCTCCCGGCAGGGGTGCAGCTGCTTATCCCTATCATTGCAGCGGATGACACCGAGGAGAACACACCACCATGGCTGCGCTAACCCCCTGGTCTGACACGATAACCCCGGTAGATACGCCTACCTTTACCCTGCATTACGGCCAGAAAGATATCTCGCGGGAAGTGACGCCTTATGTGCTGTCGGTAAGCTTTACCGACCGGCTGGCCGGGGAATCGGATGAAATTGAAGTCGAGCTGGAAGACAGTGACGGTCGTTGGCGCGAGGCCTGGTATCCGGGCAAAGGCGACAGCCTGACGCTGGCGATAGGTCTGGCCGGTCAACCGCTGCTGGCGTGCGGGACGTTCTCGCTGGATGAGCTGGAATTTTCCAGCCCGCCGGACAGCGTACGGTTACGGGGGCTATCGGCCCCGGTCACCCGCGCGTTGCGTACCCGCAGTAACCGGGCCTTTGAAGCCACCACGCTGCGGGCAATCGCCAGCCGGATAGCCAAAAAAAATCATCTGCGGCTGGAAGGGGCCCTTGCGCCTTTGGCGCTCGACCGGGTGACGCAGTATAACGAAACCGATTTGGCGTTTATCACCCGACTGGGGCGTGAGTATGGCTATATTGTCAAGGTGACCGATAAGGCACTGGTGTTTTCCCATCGCGCGACATTGCGCGAAGCCACGTCGCTGTTGACGCTGACGCCATCAGCGGTGAGTCGCTTTACCCTGCGCGATACACTGAATCGCATTTATCAGCAAGGCAAGGTTAAATATCAGGACACCCGCACCAAGAAACTGGTCACCGTCGGGGTGCTGGCCGATGGCAGCATCGGCACGGTGGCAGAGGAAACCGTCCCTGCCAAGGGAAGCCGAACCCCCAGTGCGGATACGCTGCAGATGCAAAACCGGGCACGCACCCGCGATGAAGCGGTCGGTAAGCTGTGTGCCGGGCTTAACCGCCACAATGAATACCAGCGCACGGCAAATCTCAGCCTGCCGGGTCAGACCCGGCTCAAAGCCGGTATCACGGTGCAACTGGCGGACTTCGGTCGCCTGTCCGGAGTCTGGCTCATCACCTCGGTGCGGCACGACCTTAACCGACAAAGCGGCTATACCTGCGAACTGGCGTTAGGTCAGGGGCCGATTGCCAATGCGCATAAAAAAGGCAAGGCCAGCAAGCCACAGAGTCTTATGGTCATCGGCAAAAAAGCCGACGGCAGTATTGGCGTGGTGGCAACAGAAACCCCCGTTGCACAGGAGAAAAAACGATGAGCGGTATCAAATTTACCACGGGCACGGTGAGTGCGGTGGATGAGAAAACGGTGCGGGTACGCGTTCGTTTGCCTGAACTGGATAATCTGCGTACTGCCTGGCTTGAGGTATTGCAGCGCAACACACAGAATAACAAGGACTACTGGCTACCGGATATTGGCGAGCAGGTCAAACTGTTACTTGACCCCTATGGCGATGATGGTGTGGTGCTCGGCGCGGTCTATTCACAGGTCGACCGACCGGCTATTGCGTCACGCGATAAACGCCGGGTCGACTTTGCCGATGGCACCTTTGTTGAGTATGACCGAAAAAAACACGCGATGGCTATCGGGGGCGAGATACAGACCCTGATACTGACCACCCAGGGCAATGTGCATATCCAGACGCAAAATGCGACGGTAAAAGCGAGTAAACAGCTCACACTGTCAACGATCACCGAAAACTGATCCACTTTTTATCTAAATCCGATCAATCAAAATTGATCCACT
>NZ_AUCC01000113.1 GCF_000429565.1 Arsenophonus nasoniae DSM 15247 | reverse complement strand
AAGCTACTGGAATTTTATTAGCCCAAGATTTGACAGCTCCCCAAGCTTGAACAGCTGTGTTTTCTGATTTTTTCCACACTCTTGCCAGATAAAAAACGTCTTCGTCTTTATCCCACCACAATTGAATATGAGCTTGAGGGTGATTCCAACCAAAATCTTGACCATCGATAATGTAGAAGTGCTCTGGACACTCAAATGGCTGACATTTAATTAATTCTTCTGGTATTTGAAATATTCTACCACTTCCCATCGTTGGGATGCCTTTTGCACGAGCATCACGCTCATGCTCAGGATAAGAAGCGATAATCTTTTCTTTTTCTTCTTCGGTGTAGTGATCAGCATCGTGAATAGTCATGTTGACTACTTTTTGATGTTTTGATGGGTTCTTGAGAAACTTAGTGACCACATCAGACATCCCCATCAATGGAGTAAAGGTAAGAATAGAAAATTGTCCATACTTATTGGTACGAGTAAGACCTTCAGAATAAATTGCATAAGGTGGTTCTTCATCAAACCAAACGCCATGTACCGTATCCCCTTGCCATCTTGCGCGTCCCTGTGAGTATGGCTTGAAATAGCAAATTGACATGCCATCCTCAACACCCTCTTTATTTCTATGTCTAATTAGTAGATGATCTACCAGATTTGGATAAAAAGGTGATTTTTTCCAGCTAATGATATCTTCTTTGGGGATGAGACCATAACCAGGCTCGTTATTTTCTTCTATACGACCGCACAGGATACGCTGAGTTGTTTTTGTAACCGTTTCGTTTGTTTCTCCGCCAATCCAAAAAACAACCGGTTCACTGAATATTTTACCTTTCCACTTACCTTTCCACGCCCCGTCTTCAGGATAGCTTTTTGTACCAGGGTAACGACCAGTGAAATGAAATGACACCTCAGCGCCACCGGTTAATGACTTACCTAACTGATTTCCAGCAATAAAGCATCTTTCGGTGAATTTATCACCTGCTTCGATGAATTCTCGTTGCTTATCATATGGATTGTATTCAAATAATCGATGTGTTTTTTTGTATTCTTCTTCTTCTTCAAGTAAATCAAGTAATTCTATTTGTTCTTCATCACTTAATTTATCAAGTATCAGATCAAGATTTTCCACGATTAAATAGCTCTTTTATTCTAGAACGACGTTTATCTCTATCACCTTTATATTTAGTGACATCTTCTACTTGCGATTGTTCTTTCAAGCCAAGGTCACGGGCGATGATATTTGCATTCAGTAGGTCAGCTGCTGCGCCAGAAAACTTTTGGTCGTAAATGATTTTTTCTGCTTGTGTCGTGATTGCCGAAAAACCATCTTTAACTCTATAAGCTTGCCAAGTGCTATCAGCTACATCTAAAAACAAACAAAGTCCTGAAATTGTCATTGCTCGCATTTTTGATATGTTTGTGTGTGTTATCTCTCCCTGATAAGAAAATACTTTTTCTTCTTTTAGCGGGTTATTTTCTATCCATTCGAAATATTCACAACAGGCTTGCCATAGCTGCTCTGGATTTTCAAAAACGGGTTTTCTTCCGTGGCTACTTCTTGCTTCCCAAAAGCGATTTCCCTTTGGCGCTGCCATATTTACTCCTTAAATTACTTCGCAGTTCAAATAATGACATTTGAGTTGACCTACCTTCATTGTGATAATTACCAATCATCTACTCGCTAGATTTACGGGAAAAGAAGTAAAGCCTCTTTCCCTTTTTGAATTGACTTTTGCGCACGGGCAACAGGCGTACTTTCTGCGCCGGACTCGTGCCATAAATCCTTAAATATCTCAAATTTCAGCTTCTCGTCTTTCACAAAATCGATGGTGATTTGTGCTGCTGCCGTATCGAGTAATACCAACCTTAAAATATCAAGGCGCATTTGTTGTTCTTCGGTTATTTCTTTCATCATTTCACCTGTTTCAAATTAATGTTTAATTTTAGCCGCACTCTTCGCCCATCGTTTAGCCTGATTGAGACAATCTTCTAGCATCTTGCCTCGTTTACTCGCTGGCTGTTTGCGGTAATAGCGGATAGCTTCACTTGTGGCTAAGCTGGCGACAGAGTTAGAAAAACCGAGCTTCATTAACTCGGCCTTGACATTGGTTTCGATGAATTGTTCAGGGGTCATGCTTGACTTTCTCCATTTGGAGTATCATCAAATCCTGGTAGTCTTAATTGAGAAAGTGCCATAATTGTTTTTTCTGCTTTACGTATCTTATTTAGATGACGCTTACGTAAGTTCATTAAGTCGCTTCCTTTTCTACCAAAATTGTCAAACGACCATTTATTCGCCGCAACCAATCTATTTTGCATTTCGCCAATCGTTAATGATTTCAATCCTTCCATATCTAACAGAGCAAGATTGGCTGGTTGGCTTTCTTTTTCCGCTAAATCCAGTAACCACTTACGGAGTGCTTTAGCGATTTTTGTATCTGCCAACATCCCAAGTAGATGAGCGCCTCTAAGTGAAAAAAGTCTTACTCTATTGTACTGTATGTCATTGTTTTTATTACAAGAGGTCAAATTGACCACCTGGGTCATTTCAGGACTAAACTCATTTTTATTTCTGTTGTATAGCCTATTGACTGACTTAACATCTGCATATTCAAGTAGCTCTGCCATATGATGACCGGTGAACCATATTTTTCCGTCTCCATTATTAAAGGGAACGATATTGTGGGTCTTAAATGTTAATACATGATTCATGATGTCTTCCTTACTTAGGTAATGAACCTTTGCCACATAGGAAATCAGCCCATCGAAGTGACATCAGCAAAACTGATTACCTCAAAAGCTCATTCCTAAATAACGGGTTCGATGTTTGGATTAGTTGCGCATGTGGTACGCTGGAGTTGTAAGTTTTGAAAAATGTTAATTAATAGAAGTTAACATTGCTCATAGTTGTTACTGCTTTCATCGTACTTTTCCTTATAGAAAATCGAACCTGCTCACACAGAAAAGCCGCCCACAGAAAAAGTACCATTTTAAACGGCGATTCTCAGGCTCGATTTTCTGTAAGGTTCTGTGATTAAAAATATTTGATAAGTACGAAGGATGTTTATTTAAATATTACATTTGAACGTAGGTAACCACTAATATTTAACTCTTGTTCGATTTTTTGTTGGTTAGAAATATTTGCTTCTTTCATAACCTCTTCTATATCATAACCAGAATAAAAATTTTGGCCATCTTTATAGGAAATGGCATATATTAGACCAGACAAACGAATAGAATAAACAATTCTAGCATTTACTTCATATTCATCATTTTTCAATGCAACAATAGCTTTTTCATTTGGTTTAAGGGTAAAAACTGCAGCAGAATTATGAACTGTCGAGTCAGCGGTTATGTTATCTTCCATCTTTGATTCGGATTTAGCTAAACCTGTGTTAAAACTTGGACTAAACTTAAACCCAGATATTTCTAGACCTAATCCAATCTCAAAACCCGAATTATTTGTATCAGTAGTAGTCAATGATGTTCTAATTGAAACAGTATTATTTCCACTTACAGAGGCTGTAAATTTAACATCCTTATTCCCATTTTCATTAAGAAACTCTTGTATATTTACTAAATTCGTTATCGGTTTACTAAATATTTCCTGTACCACTTTATCTATTGATATTCTTCTTACTACAGGTTTAGTATGATTTTTGATAAATAAATTATTTTTATCATCTTTTAGACTAGAGAAAATTAAACCCTTAAGAGTTCCATAATTTCTAATATCTAAGTTTTTTTGAATAACTGCTCGAATATTTTGTTTTTGTGACTCTGATATCCAATCTTTAAATATTTCACTCTCTGTTATTTTAGATTGATATTCTCCTCCTTTAGAAAGAATTACTACATTTCCTGACTGATTTTCCGTAATTAAACATTTCATTTTATTCACCTCTTGCACTATGATTATTAAAATTCGTAAGTATCAATTCCCGATTCATTTACACTGTGTTTTGATATAACTCTGTAAGTATTCCGTCTGCTTTTCGTTCTCAGCTATCATCTCTCTGAGATGGAAATAATCCTGTCTAGCTGCCTCACCAAGTTGTGGGCTGGCTTCATCATATCGGCTCTTGGCGGTAGCGGTTTTGGATGCACGACACACGGCGTTGACACGCAACCGCTTAGTGCCAGCGCGAACAGTATCATGCAGCTTAGCAATTTCAGCTTTGGCATTATTGAGTTTCTCAGTCTGTTGAATATCGAGCTGGTACAAAGCATCGATTTTTTGCTGTTGTAATTTCACCGCTTCAATTTGTGCGTGATATTCCTGTTTTAGTGTGTGGTATTGTGTTTTCAGATTTTTGTAGTTTGATAAGACAACGCTGAGATAAATCATCAATCCAACAATGATTATCAAGATGGGTGTGACAGGTCTCCATAACATATTACGCTCTCAATTTCCCTGCGGTTCATTAATCCCTTCCATTTTCTGCCATCGACATAAACCCATCGCTTCATCTCATCACATGCCCCCATTCGGTCATTGGCGTTGAGCTTTTTGAGTAACGTGGATTTAGCGAAATTCCCCACGCCCACGTTGTATGCAAATGAGTAAAGGGCTGCTTGGGTCAACGTATTGATATTGACTTTAATCAGTGGGTCAACATAGCGCTTGACCGCGTTTAAATCGTCATCAAGCCACTTGTCACATTCCGCTTTGGTGTACGCCCGATTACGCGCAATATCGTTGCCGGTATGCCCGTAGCAAACAGAAAGCACACCGCCACCATCGAAATAGGGATTAAGTCTCAATCCTTCGAAATGGGTTATCATACTTGATGCTAGAAACAACGCACTACCACCGGTCGCCATCAATATTTTTTTCGGTATTTTCATACTGACGCTCCTTGAGTTTGTACTCCCTTCGGCGGTAGTACACGTTGATAAAAAATGTCCCTATCGTGCAGCCGATACCCATCACCGCAACCCACTGGTCAAGGGTTAAAAAATCAAAAATCGTTGTTATAACGCCACCGATGGTCGTCATGATGCCCCACAGATAGGCAGCCGGTGTTGAGTATTTTTCAGACATGCGCATATACCCTCCCACTGAGGGTTCCATTGCTTTAAATTAAAAAAGGGAGACAGCTGCTTTACTTGTTTATGTTGCTGCCTTTTTGAGTATTGCAGTAGCTTATTTTTAACGTTTATTCAAGCTTTTTGGACGGGTAACATAGCCCAAATAGCGTAATGCCCCTCACCGTGCAGCCTGATATGATTAATGGGATAAATTCAGGTTAATTACTTATTTTTTGACACAAATAGATTCAGCACCGTAACGATAGTATCGCCTGTAATATTTTTTAATCAATTAAATAGTTCTGGATCTCATTTTCATCGAAAATCGTTCGACGACTAAGAGAATTCAATTCTGCCCAAGCTTTGTATTTATTTCGAGAAATTATCCCTCTTGAATTCTCAAACCAAAGAAATCTATCATTCTGATCAAAAATAGCTCTAGCCAACTCATAATATCCGGATGTCAATATTAATATATATTGTTGCTCAATGTTTTTCTTTTTTGGAGGAATCTCAGGTGAATTAAAAGAATTATGTATACTAAATGACATAGTAATTACCTCATTTTACAGTTTGAGTCAGAACCAAAACGAAAAAACCCCGCAAAAAGCGAGGTTCTGATAATATGTTTAAGCGCTAACTCAATAGCTTTGCGCTACTATAGCATATAATACTGTACGGATGTACGGACAGTCAAGTATTTTACTGATGATTTGATCAGTATTTAACGACGCTGTAAAAATTGCTGTATCTCTGCTTGTTGCCAGCGTGCTAATGTATCGGTCAAAACAAAGGTATGCTCCTGATTACTCTCTTCAAGTAGTTGTGTCATCTCAGCTAACACCTTGTCTGCGTCCTCACGTTTGCGGAGTACTCGCCTTACGGCCTGTTTCTCCGCTTCATAGATCGCTTCTTTAACGCCATTGGTGAAGTTATAAATCTTTTCGCATTCTTTTGCGATTATCGGTATCTGATTAACTTCAAAATTTTGTGGTGACTCTACCCCTGTTGCATGACGTAGCGCATACCAGATGCCTTGTGTCCATGAACGCTCAAATCGGAAGCCGTTAGCCATCGTCCAAATTAAACGAGAAAGATGTGAGGTATCATCAGCAGTTAATAGTTCTCTCGCTTCTGGATGGTGTTTAGGTGTATTAAATGTTCTTTCTGCATGAAAATAGTAATCTTCTAATTGCTCGAAGACTTCCCATGCTTGATCGGTTTCAAGCATTTTAGCGTGTCTTGCTGCGCCGCGTTCTGTCCAGAGCATGAGGCTACGAACATTAGGTGCAATTTTCACAGAGTTACTTTGAGTAACCTTGTGCTTAAATTCTCGTAATTCTGAGCCTTCCAATTTGAAATAATGTTTTCCTTCAACAAATCTATCTGAATTACGCGAATGATTAACTTTGATATTGTTTGTTTCTGTACCATAGAGCCAAGCCAAAAGTTCAGTTGTCATAACTGGAATCTCATTATGAGTCATGGCGGGGATAGTTTCTACGGTGATTTGAGTAGCCATATTCGGCCTCCACATTAGTTTAGTCAAAATACGCCAGTTAGTAGTGGCGATCGGGTGTTAACTGAGCCTAATGTGAAGCTCTGGGCATATTCCCCTTTTGGGTTTTGTATTACGCCTCTCCACCCGATCATTAT
>NZ_AUCC01000112.1 GCF_000429565.1 Arsenophonus nasoniae DSM 15247 | reverse complement strand
AAATTAACCTACTGCAGAGTATAAAACAGTACTCAACTCATTAACATCCCCGAAGCAGCACCGCTGCGCCGCTCACGCGTAGCGTGCTACGTTCATAACAAGTAAACCGTTGACGGTGATTCAACCACCGAAGGTTATCAGCGTTAACAATAATTCTTCATCGGCTAAGGAAAATAAACCTCTCGCTCACTCTCAAGGTGTGATTGCACCACCAAAGACAACGACGTTGCTTACGGATAAACCGCTTACGACGATGAAAGTCACGCCGCCACCAAAACCCGTGCAAACGTGGCAGATAGAAAAAGGCGGAACGCTAAAGGACGGGGTGATGGCATGGGCAATAAAGGAATCTTGTGTCGCACCAGGGGTAAAAAATTGGTCGGTTTTGTGGCAAACACCTGTTAATTATCAGATTGACGCTCCGCTAAGATTCAGTGGTGATTTTAAATCCGCATTGCGAAGTGTTTTGGAGTTATATCAATCTGCCAAAAAGCCACTTTATGCTGAAACCAATAGTGCGCAATGCCTGATGCGCATCACTGATAAACCACCGGGGGGATGATGGGCTATTTAATCCTTTCTTTTCTATTAGTGACGCTATCACTGGCCGGATTTTATCAGCATCAACACGCGGACAATCTCAACAGTACTGAAATGACGACCACCACGACGCAACAGGCGATAGAGACGGTTCACTATATCAACGCGATTAATGATTATCTCTACCTCCATCCTGATGCAATCAATAATCCCAATGAGATTGTGCTAACAGCAGCGCAAATCGGTATCACGCCACACTCCCCCATCCAGCATGTAATTGCCAGCCAACGTGTTTTTGTCTGGCAACCGTTTTCACCGGGATTAATGGCGGCGCTTAAAACCCAAACCCGCGATTCTGCGCTATTGGGCAGCGTAAAAAATCACCGGCTTTTTGATAATGGTGGGCGTGATATGCAGGTCGTAGTACCGGCACGTATCCCCGATGGGGCGATTGTTTATTTGAATTAAGGGAAACAAATGCATGGTTTAATATTTCACTTCTTTTTTGTCGCTCTTAACTCCGTTTTTTCGTATCTATCAACTGGCTCGATCTGGTTAACTTTATTACTTTTTTTGATTTTTGGTGTCATTCCTGCCTGTCGGCTTGGTGAGTGTGATCTCATGCAGAGGGTGGGCTGTTTTTTTATAGCCTCAATCTGCATTTGCATTTTATTTAACGCTACAAAAATATACTTTTACGTTAAAGAAAACAATTGCTTGTGGAATTATGGTGTGTTAGGAGAGTCAACGACTATTTTGTGCAACAACGACACTTACACTTTTAAGGAGTTAGCAGAAAAAATTAAAGCTGAACCATTTTATCCATTTTTGCTAAAAAGCAAGAAATAAAAAATAGGGAAATATAAATAAGAAAATACAACCCGCAAATTGTACCCATGATTAACTTTATTAACGCCAAATCCGTCAAAAGACCCAGCACCCCAAGAAATGCGCATAAAAACATGACACTAAATGCCAAATTGCAATATTTTTTAATCAGTGATTTTAATTTCCTAATGAAATGTGTTTTTTTGTTGCATGGCACTATTTTTGAATTCCTAACCAGCAATATATAATCATTAATTTCTTCTACTTCTAAAAGGTGCAGATCTCCATATGATTTTGTGATGTGTTCTTGAGTATTAGTTTCAATAATTTTATACAAAAAAATCAATTTTAATAAACTAGCAGCGTAATTACTCTTAAAGCTATTTAGTGATTCACCCAAAAAGATAATCACCCCTTTTCTTTTAAGTGGGTTGCAGTTGCGCCCTCTATTGCTTTTTCGTTTGTTCGATGTACTAAAAACCACCCCATATTTTGTTGATCTGATAATCCTGCAAGATACTATTTTTTTCAAACAACTTTTTGAGGTGAAATGGTATAGCGCTGATGGTTTATTATTATTTCGGCCACTAGCCTTTTTTAATGAAAAAAGACCAAAAACAAGCATTATCAAATAAAACGCGATTGTGAGCACTGATATATATAGGAAGCCATCTTTAACAGTGCTAGAAAAAACATTCCAAAACTCCATATCTAACCCTTTCCAAAGTTTAAGATAACAAAGGATATACCATGCGAGCGATTTTTTCTGCTGCGCCTTTACTGGTGGTGCTGGCATTGTCTGGCTGTACCAGTATTGAACGCATTAATCAAAACATGAAAAACAGTGAGGCGACAGACGCAAAAGCGAAGCAGCAGATGCAAAAATTGACCTCGCCATCGCCTGTATTACGCGAAGCCGCCCGGCAGTGGGTGAATCCCACGCCGATAATTGACCGGGCAGCGATAAAAAAAGCTACACCCCCTTGTACCATTACGATTAACCGGCAAGGCTCACTCAGCCTGCATGACGTCTCTGAGCGTATTACCCGCGTGTGCCGCATTCCCGTTTCCGTCACGCCGGACGCATTAACGCTATTGGGCGGCGTCTTTGGCGGCCAGACCCAGCAGATAAAAGGCGATATCCCGCCACCGGATGTCAATGGCATGGTGCCGCTGGCCTCTATCGGGATGGCCTCATCCTCTGCGCCTGCTGCGGTTAACACCGGCGCGAACCTGAACGGGCTTTACTGGAACGGCCCGCTTGCCGGGCTGCTCGACACTATCGCCAGTCGCCTTGGTGTATCGTGGCGCTATGAATCGGGACAGATAGTTATCTACGCGCTGGAAACCCGGTCATTTACGTTGAATTTTATGGATTCACAGACCGATTACCAATCCAGAGTCGTCAGCGGCACCACCTCCAAAGCCGGTAACAGTGGCGGGCAGAGCGGCAATGCGCTCAGTGGTGATGCCATCACGTCACAATCTACCTCAACCACCATAAAGTCATCTTTGTATGCGGATTTACAGGGCGCAGTGAAATCGATGCTGACGCCGGGGCTGGGGCGTATGTTCCTGTCTGCCGGTAATCTGACGGTTACGGATGTTCCTCGTGTGCTGGATACGGTTGAGCGTTTTGTTGACGAGCGCAACCAGACATTAGACCGGCAGGTGGTGCTCAATATTGAAGTGTTGAGCGTCGAAAAACGGCAAAAAGACCAGTTAGGACTGGACTGGAACGCCGTTTTTAACAATGGTCGTTTAGGTTTGTCGCTCAGTCAAGCCTTTGGCGGCGCGGCGGGCAATATCATGAATGGCGGCTTCTCGGTCGTAGACGGGCGGCTGGCGGGGTCAAAAGTCTTTCTTAAAGCCCTTGCCGAGCAAGCTAAAGTGAGTGTCGTTACCCAGCAATCGAATACCACCACCAATCTTTCGCCGGTCGCCATGCAGGTAGCCGAACAGGAGGATTATGTGGCGCAGGTAACAACACAATCCACCGCGAATGTCGGCACGGCAACCTCGATCCAACCCGCCACCATTACCACCGGATTTTATATCAATCTACTGCCGAATATCATGCCGGACGGTCAACACCTGTTACTGCAATTCGCCATCAATCTCTCTGAACCGCCTACCCGCCGTACCTTTACTTCCGGGGAAAGCTCGGTCGAATTGCTCAATACGCAACTGAAAACCTTCACCCAGCGCGTGAAAATGAAAACCGGCCAGACACTGGTGTTATCCGGCTTTCAGCAGGCCAGCCGTAAAGGAAGCAAGCAGGGCGTCGGTCAACCGTGGTTCTTTGGCTTAGGCGGCGGTCAACAGGCAGAAGACGGTGATCGGATGCTGGTTGTGCTCATTACCCCGGTTCTGTCGCAGGAGGGATAATGATGACGACAACACCGCTATTTACCGCGACGCCGATTGTGCGAGGTCGCCGCGTTTTTCTGGCCGGAATAGACTGGCTCCCCGTGACGTTGCGGGCGGGTAAAAACGTTAAAAGCGAAGCGCGACGGCAAGGGGCTGATCGCGTGGTCAGTTACCGCTATCGGGACAGCCAGAAAAATCCGCAGTGGGTGATGGGGCTGGTCAATTGGGCAAAGCTGGCATTGCCCAAAGGCTGCAAGGACGGTTACGCACTGGCTTTGCTCATCGCCCGGCAACTGAAAGGCAGCGGCTACGCCATTATCGCGATAGACAAGGCGCATTACGGCTTTGTCAGTACCATTGACGGCGTACTGATTAACGATGTGGTCGGCGACAAGGCCGCCATCGTGCAGACGCAAAAAAACTTTCTCCAGTTTAACCGTGAGCCGGAAGGCGGCTGGCAGATTTTCGCCCCGGCAGACTGGAACATCGCCGATAGCCAGCCTTTTGATTTGGACGGTTTGCTGGCAGGGTCTGGCTTTCCTGCCAGCACCCGCTTTCAGGCAACATCACGCAAGCGGCGATTTTTAGGCCTTTTCACCCTGTGCGGCCTGATGTTGGTCGGTTACGTCGGCTGGAACGGGTATCAAACCCATCAGGAAACGTTACGTCAGGCCGCCATACGGGCGGCATGGCTGGCACAGCAACAGACGCAGACGTCCCCAGCTCTGCGCTTCCCATGGCATGACACACCGCGATTGATGCCGTTTATTAACGCCTGTGCCGAACGCTGGCAAAAAATCCCGCTGTCGCTGGCAGGCTGGCGCTTTAAAGAGGCGCAGTGCGCACAAGAAGGCACATTACGGCTGGCGTACAGCAAACCCGTTGGGGCCACCGTGGGCGATTTCGCTTACCGGGTGAAGCAGGTTTACGCCGGGCAGACGACGCCGTATTTCAATTTACCCGGGCAGGGCGATACCGGCGGCTTTAGCCAATCCGTCATTTTTACGCCTTCAGCGGATACCCGCACCTTGCCGGAGGCGGATAATCAGATACAGCGACTAACCACCTTTGCGCAACGGATGCGCCTGCCGATTAACCTGCAAGAAGACGACAACCGTCAGGTCAGTGCTAACGGCGAAGAGCGGATTATGCCGTGGCGCAGTTTTAGTTTTTCACTGGAAACCGCCATCCCGCCGACCCTGTTGTTTGATGAATTAGACGATCTGGGTTTACGCCTGCACATCATCACGATCACGCTCAATCAGGGGCGATTAAGTTACCGGATGGAAGGAAAATTATATGCAAAATCATAAATGTGCCCTGTTTATCGCGGCAGGATTAAGCGCGGCAGCCTATGCCGAAACACCGCCGCCTCAACTGCCCGTGATGGAAGAGTACACCCTGCAACGCTTAGAGCAGATACAGGCCGAAACCGTCATGCTGGAAGCCAAAGCTGCCCGCGCTCGTATCCAACGCGAACTGGAAGACAGTGGCATTGATACCCAGACAGCCAATTTACCGCTCAATGGCCGGGAGCTAGCAATTTTACCCCGCGCCGGGGGCTTACCGTCAGTAGAAGAAATTTACGGCAGTGGTCAGCAGCTGATGGCGCGTCTGGTGCTCTCCGATGGTAAACGGGCAGAACTGCGGCAGGGCGAGCAGATCCCCGGTACACGTTTGCGGGTTGAGGCGATTAGTGCCCGCGAAGTGCGGGTTACTGACGGCAACGATAAACGCACATTGTCCTTTTATTAAAAACGGAGCAAAAACGTTATGCTAAATACCCTTCCGCAACCCGATGCCGATATCGCCCGCTTTGTGCGGGTGACTCAGGCCGAGGACGGCATGATTGATATTTTTATCGCGGACAATTACCGCGAAGATTTCAAGGTTCAGCACTTTGTCAGCCGGGTACAGAAAGCCTTTCCGGGGCGTACCCGCTGGGCCAGCCTGTCGCTGGATGAAATCGCCAACGTCGCCCTCCCACAATCGGGTGATGCCCCGGCACACAGCGTCAATCAGCAGCGGGTATTAAGCTACTTCCGCAAAGCCATTGCGCTATCAGCGTCGGACGTGCATTTTACCGTTGGGCGTGATGGCGGCGAGTTTTGCTATGTTGAGGCGCGGGTTCACGGTGAACTGCAATGTCTGGACTGCATCGACAAGGACGAAGGGATGGCGCTGGCATCCACCATTATCCTGTCGATGTGTGACGTTACTGAGAAGCAGTTTTACCCCAATCTTCATCAGGATGGCCGCATTGCTGAACGCTTTTTAAAGCCGCTGGGAATATTTGGTGCCCGCTATGCGCATATGCCTGCTGTCGGCGGGCTGTATGTAGTGATGCGTCTGATTAAGGATGATGGCGATGCCGTACCGGATTTTGAATCCTTGGGCTTTCTGCCCGATCAAGTCCGGGCACTGAAACGCCTGTTGCGTCGTCCCGAAGGGATGATGATTTTATCCGGGCCAACCGGATCCGGGAAATCCACCACGCTACGCACCGCCTCCGCCGCCTATCTTGCGCTATGGGGCTATATCAACAAATTACCGATACGGCGACTGTTAACCATTGAAGACCCGCCAGAAGGTCGTATTTACGGTGCAATCCAGACGCCGATCATCGCTGACAAGAAAAACACCGAAGAAATCAAACGCGCATGGCTGTTGTCGATGGCTTACGCGCTTCGATGTGATCCAGATGCGATTTTAAACGGTGAAATCCGCGATTTGGAATCTGCCATCACTGCGCTAAAAGCGGCCATGACCGGGCATCTGCTGATGACGACACTTCACGCCAATGATGGCCTGAATATCCTTGAGCGACTCGAAATAGAAGGGGTATCGGCACGGTTACTGGCCGATCCGCTGTTGTTAATCGGGCTGATAAGTCAACGGTTGGTACAGCGCTTATGTCCGCACTGCAAAGTGCCTTATCAGCGGGTTGCCGGGCAGCTTGAGGCGGATGATCGCTTCCTGATTGAACAGTATTGCCAGCCTGAAAAGGTGTTTATGCGCCATTTTGAAGGCTGCGAACACTGTTATCACGGGATTGTCGGGCGGATTG
>NZ_AUCC01000111.1 GCF_000429565.1 Arsenophonus nasoniae DSM 15247 | reverse complement strand
GGATTTACAGGTTTGACAAAAGAAGCGTGAATGAGAGCATTCAGGTGAAGAACAGCAATAACGGCGAACGCCCATAGCGCAGGTGCTGCAGGCGAGCATCTTTTCGACAGAGAGTAGTTGCCATTCATCTACGTGATTATTTTCGATGAAAAGGTTCCATCCGTCATCGTATTGAAATAGCAGTTTTGCAGGTCTGGGGATGTACATAGAGCAGAGTATAAAAGACGAGAAGGGAATTGCCTAGAAATAGAGCGCCTTTGCCGCGATGCTCACGCCAAAGGCGTGCTTATGTTCATTTCCATAAAGCCTGAATGACCGGTACCGGCATTATTCCAGCCATTAGAGGTGTCACCGGCAATACTGTCTAGTCGCTCATACATGCGAATTTGCCAATCTGGTTGCAATTCTGCTAAGTATGTCGCTAATGTAGCACTCATGATCCCAGCGCCGATAAGTACAATATTAACAGTAGGTTCATTGATTGAAGTTTTGATCGGGTATGAAGCTGTCGGCCTAAATAAATAAATTAATAAAATAATTATTAATAAACCAATAATCACAGCTGTATATTTTAATGATCTCTTCATATGAAAATGTACCTTAATTAGCGATGATCACATCAAACATAAAAATTAATTATGGTATTCTGTTGCACGCTGCGCAATAATTATATATTTAATGTTCTAATTTATTGTTTTATATTAATTATTTTTATATTTTTGATTGTTAAATAGTAGTGAAAGTTTAATTTTTTATAAAAAATACTTATAATTAGGTATAAATAAAGCGCTTTTAGTGTCCTAAAAATAAATAAAAGAAGATAAAAAAGTGATAATACTGCTTAAATGCAAGTATTTTATGCTGATAAAATAGGCGAAGTGGAGGTGTAATACTGTTATTAATCAAACTTTAATCGGTAAATTGTTTTTTCATCGTTACTTTATTATTAAAATAAATAATATTCATAATGATTAAATAAATTTTTATTACTATTTTGACGGCCTTGGGGTAGATGTAGAGGAATAAAATGATGGAACTCTTGATTGGTGTATTGGTTACGATTGGAATAGGTCGTTATATTATTAAAGGCTATTCAGCCACAGGTGTTTTAATGATAGGCGGGATATTGCTGCTAATCATCAGCGCGATCATGGGTAAAAATATATTACCTAATGATGTACCAGTGACAGGTTGGAAAACCACTGATATTTTAGAATACATTAAATATCTGCTGATGAGCCGTGGTGGTGATTTAGGCATGATGATTATGATCTTATGTGGTTTTGCTGCCTATATGACCCATATTGGGGCTAATGATGTTGTGGTCAAAATAGGATCTAAGCCATTACAAATGATCAATTCACCCTATGCATTAATGGTTGCAGCGTATCTTGTTGCTTGCTTAATGTCACTGGCTGTGTCTTCAGCAGCGGGACTGGGTGTTTTATTGATGGCGACCCTATTTCCGATTATGGTTAATGTCGGTATTAGCCGTGGAGCTGCAGCAGCAATTTGTGCCTCACCTGCTGCAATAATTTTGGCTCCTACATCAGGGGATGTAGTATTAGCAGCGAAAGCATCAGGTATGCCACTAATCGATTTTGCTTTTAAAACCACGCTGCCTATTTCGATTATTGCTATTATTGCGATGGCCATTAGCCACTTTTTTTGGCAACGCTATCTTGATAAACGGGAACAAGTAAAAATAGAAAAACTTGATGTTAATGAAATTAAAACCAAAGCGCCTGACTATTATGCTATTTTACCTTTTACGCCCATTATTGGGGTATTAATTTTTGATGGTAAATGGGCACCTCAATTACATATCATAACTATTATTGTTGGCTGTATTATTCTAACGAGCTTGATTGAATTTGTGCGCTATTTTAGGGTAAAAACGGTATTTGATGGGTTAGATGTTTGTTATCGTGGTATGGCTGATGCATTTGTCTCCGTTGTCGTACTACTGGTGGCTGCCGGGGTATTTGCCCAAGGGTTAAGTACTATCGGATTTATTACCTCTTTGATTAATTTATCACAATCTTTTGGCTCTGGCGCTATTGTGATGATGATTGTGCTGGTGGTTATTACTATGTTGGCGGCCATGACAACGGGTTCCGGTAATGCGCCATTTTACTCTTTTGTTGAATTGATCCCACGTTTAGCCGCACAAATGGGAATTAATCCAACTTACCTAGTGATCCCTATGTTACAAGCCTCTAACCTTGGTCGAACAATGTCGCCGGTGTCAGGTGTGGTGGTTGCTGTGTCAGGAATGGCGAAAATTTCACCTTTTGAAGTGGTTAAACGTACTTCTATTCCAGTTTTAGTTGGATTATTGGTTGTCATTATTGCAACTGAAGTTTTGGTTCCAGTTCATCCTGTATAAATTTTTTTGGTTACATCAAATCCGGCTCATGTTTATCATTATGTTCCGGCTTTGATGATCGGGTGTTTAGCGATATTCTAATCTCATAGCCAGGGTTGATATTTATCATTAACTATCCACTGCCGAATGACCTGTTTGATAGCTAATGTAAATTTTCCATGCAAGGTAATTAATCATGTTTTTCGTAACAGAATTGATAATTGGCGCAATTTTGGGATTAATTATTAGCTTAACGGGCGTTGGCGGGGGAGTTGTTGTATTACCGGTTTTAACCTATTTTTTTGGTCTGGATGCCTTGTCTGCAGTTGCAACCGCCAATTTTCTCTCTATGCTGATGAAAATCTCATCTTCTTATATGCATTTTCGTTTAGGCAATGTTCCAATTAAAAGTGCTGTGGTTGTGTTAGCTATTATGATACCAGCCACAGTATTGACAAGTTTTCTAGTAAGTTATTTTAGTCAATGGCCAGGTTATCAACCGCAAGTTGAATTAGCCATTAATATCCTTATTGTAGTCGCGATTATTTATTCCCTTTTTCTGTTTATCTATCGTATATTTTTTGCATTTTCTTTAAATCAATTTGAAGAGAATAACACTATTGATATAAGGTCTTTATTGTTGCCGGCCATCAGTGCTGGGGTAGTGCTAGGTGCTACTGGCGTAGGTGGTGGGGTTGTTGTATTGCCACTATTATTACGTTATTTAAAATTATCTGTCAAACAAGCAATTGGTACCGCAATTTTTGTCACCACTATTTTGTCAGGTTCATCAGCAATTGCCTATATGCGTGATGGGCATACTCATATTGTTCTGGCATTTACCCTATGCATAGGGTCATTGATGACTATCCCATTGGCCAAATATTTAATGTTAAATTTATCCGATCGTGTTTTGCAGTATCTAACACTATTATTTATTTTATCTAGTGCCATAATGATGAGTATAAAATTATGGCACTATTTTTAACGACCAAAAATGTAAGAACCCATCGTTTTTGGAATTTCAACACTTTGATACATAAGTAATCCCACAATGGTTAACACTATTCCGCCTATTAACATTATCCCTAAAGTCCAGTAAGCACTGATGTTAAATCCTTGCCATTTTGAATAGAGAATTGCTATATGACGAGCACTATGGACCAGTAATGCAATTCCACTAATGGTTATTGCCGTTCCTAAGGCCATCATTAGTGCGGCAATAATCCCCCAAAAATAAACACCAATTACATAGGAAAAAAGTAGAACAATTAGTGCGCCTGAGCAGGGACGTGCTCCCATTGCGGCAATGACTGCAAGTTGAGTTCGCCAATTGCTTTGTAATTCTTCATCAGACAATACGTGTTTGTGGCCACAATTGCAGCCAGGAGAATGTTGCTGTTGGGTGGGCGAATGAATTTTAGTAAATTGATAAGGAGCATGCCGAGATTTTTTAAATATCTTTCTTAGTCGAGAAATTGCTTTTAGACATAGTAGCAGACCAAGGAAAAAGACGAAGCCGTAACTTAATTTTTCTAACCAAAAACGACTTAGATGTAAGTGTCGGCTAGATAGCTGGAGTAATCCTAGGACAATGGATGTTAAAAGAATAGCAATAGATCCCTGTAATAAGGATGCTAATAGTGTAAGGGTAAGACTTTTTTTTAGCCTTGAAGAGTGGGTGGCAATATAAGTAGTAATAATGATTTTGCCATGTCCTGGTCCCAAAGCATGCAATAAACCATATAAAAAGCTAAAAGCAACCAGTAATAATCCGGCTTCAGTTGGCGAGTTTGCGACTCGAATCAGAAGAGAAGAGAGATGTTGATTAAGTTCTCGCTGCCAAGTGATCGCTAGTTGTAACCCAAGATGCCAATATTTGTACAGATAAAATGATAATCCGACAAAAACGAAACTAAATAATCCGATTACTATAGAGTATTTTTTATTAAGTAGATTGATTGCACGCTTATTGGGCATTATTGACATATTATGTTTACCTTTTGCGCAAATTGTTGGCCGAGACTAAGGTCTTCTTGTGGTGTTTCTCCTTTATCAAGAGAAAGGGCGTAGTCAATCATTGATGCGCTAGGCTTAGGTGTTATTAGTTGAATTTTGCATTGAGATAAGGTGTCAGTTAGCGTTGAAATTTGCTTTTTGCTGCGATAAGTCATATCAACATAATAACTTGGATCATAAGTCATTACGGTTAATGTCTTACTCGTTAAAGGTTCTGGTTTAGCTAACTCTAACGTAAAAGAGAGCACGGCTTGGTTACCTTTGCGCGATAGGTGATATTCTTTAGGGTAAAAGCGAAATTTTATTAACTTATTCTTATTATACAGAGAAGTAAAATAGTGTTGCTTGATAACATTAGCCATGACTTCAGCACTTAATTGCTTCCACACTTCATCACTTTCTTTTGCCTGTTGTGCATCATAAAGTAAATCTGCTGATGTCATGGGATCCATGACCCAAGTCATTTTCATCGCAATGAGGTTACCCTCTTTTATTTGTAATTGGTTTTGCATATCAATAAAACTGTGGGGATGAGCAAAAACAGTTATCGAATAGCATAATGTCAACGCAGCTAGCAAACGTTGTAGAAAAATCTTCACTATGATTACTAATTTGTAATAACACATTTGAGCCATTAAGTAGGATAATTTGATTAACCGAAAATAGCATATTTTATACTATCAATTTTCTTTGATAATTAAATGTTACTTTGCTATTTAATCGGTTAAAAGGTTTATTACTTATATTTACTTAACTTTTTTGCGCAATATTGAATTATATTTCTTTTAATAATAAATATATTGTTGTTTAAACCATACAGTTCACTCATAAGTTGATTAATCAATCGCTTTATTCGATCGATATTTGTACATCAATAGTTTTTGCAAATCATAAATGTTTATATCGAACGTTTTAAACGATTGGAAGTCATTTAAATTATTAGGTTAAAAATAGAAGAACAAGGAAGTTTAATGATACAAGGATGTATTTATAAAATGCTAGTTAGCAAGAGCAAATGAAGCGATGAAAAAAGGGGATTTATTTTTTTAGGCTGATTTTAATTCAAATTGGTGACTATCTAATTAGTCACCTTGGAATAGCGTTACTTAAAGTGGTTGGCTAATTAAAAAATTTTACTTATTTGCCGGTACTTCAGATGAATGATGGGTTGATATTTTCCACTCTTTACCATCCCAAACGTAGGTAAATGTGTAACGAGCGGAAACGGTGGATTTATCTTTAAAGGTAAAAGTATAAGTACCGATATCTATAGCTTTATTACAACCAATACGAATGGTACGGTTATCAATTTTTCCTACCGGTTCTTTGGCTAAAAAGTGTTTGAAATAGTCGATACGTTCAGCATCTGTTAAACGAACCTGATTTGATATAGTTGGTAATAAGACTGCATCCGCGAGATAGTTTGCCGAAACTTTTTTTGCATCGCCACTTTTTAATGAATCATTCCAGCGATCAAATAAACTAGCAATTTGTTGTTGATCTACATTGATACATTTGGGCGTTGTCTCTAGAGCAGATGCATAGCTAGAAAGTAAAATTAATGGAATAGTTAAAAAATTCAGTTTTCTCATAAACGTCTCGCTAGTAAGTATGATTTTTTGTGATATTTTAGTGTGATTATTATTTCATATGGAAATAAAATGAATCAATCGATAACAGTCGTCAATAGTCACCGATAGCTAATGTTTTGAAATTAATATACTGTTTTATATGATTTTTATTTTTTATCTCAGTATAGAATGGCTGTTTTTAGTCACCTATTATAATCCTTGTGTCATGAAATTTATGTACATATTGGTGTACATGAAATATCATAAAAAGACTAGACGTAAGGAGAAATAAAGATGGCGGTAAGTGATTCATGGTTAAGAGCGGTAAATGGTAAACCACAAGCTAAAATGGTGACGAAATCAGACAGAGAGGGTTTATCAGTTCGTGTGACTCCAAAAGGTAAAGTCATTTTTCAATATCGCTATCGTTGGCAGGGGAAAGGTGATCGGATAGACATTGGAACGTATCCGGCAATCAGTTTAAAAGATGCGCGTGATAGTGCGCTTTTTTACCGTGGTGAACTGGGACAGCACAGAAACCCGAAAGTGGTCAAACGTACACGTAAACAAAAGTCAGTTGAAGCGCGCACCGTTGAGTCGGTTATCAGGGACTGGTGGGGAAAATCGCTTAAAAATGCACAGGTAAAAGCGGGTGAAATATTACGGTCATTTGAAATTTATGTTTTTCCCAAGATAGGCAATTTGCCCCATGACGAAACCCACTTGCATGTCTGGCTATCGTTAATCGAAGAGGTGGTAAAAGTAAAATCGGCGATAGGAGCACGGATTTTACTTTATGCAAAAACCGCCCATCGGTGGGGGATACGCAGGGGGATTATTTCTTTAAATCCGCTTATCGATGTGACTGCCCAAGACTTAGGGGTGGTAAAGCACCAAGGCGAGAGAGTGTTGAGTAACAACGAACTCAGGGTATTATTTGCGTTAATTGATGCGCCAAACTATAACCCTAGAAACGCCTTGATAATCAAACTGGCGTTGTTGTTTGGCTGCCGGATAGGGGAATT
>NZ_AUCC01000110.1 GCF_000429565.1 Arsenophonus nasoniae DSM 15247 | reverse complement strand
TGAAGCAAATAAGGTTTAAAGGGGGATAATTTAGTCGGTTGTTGACTTCTTTTAGCATAAGTTGGCATTGTCTGTTGTTGTAAATGATGTTTTACGGTGTTACGGGATATACCCAACTCACTGGCAATTTTTCGAAGGCTTTGTCCTTGTGCAAAGCGAACATGAATATCCACAAATATCTCCTTGGTTAACATAAATTATCCGTACAAAAATGTGCGAATAATACCAAGTGGATCAGTTTTAGATGATCGTTAGTGGATCAGTTTTGCATGATCGGTGACAATACCAACCTGAAATAGATTCTGTAGACAATCGATTTCTGTTGTGAGGTTCTTGTTTTCTAGTAATAGCTTTTCTTTATCTTCCTCAGCACGAACAACCATGAGTGCCAGTTCTTTGGTTGTTGGTAGTAATGTTTGAGGTTGTAGAGTCCGTCTTTCACATTCAATAAAATACTGTCTTGCCTGTTTCCCTTTTTCGTTGCGCTCAACCATTGAGAGTTCTTTCGCCATATCGATGCTGATGCAGTAGTCTTTCATTGGACGTTGGCGAGATTTTGCACTCCCCGATTTTGGGGAGCTCAAATTTTCTACAATTATGTAGTCCTGATTTTCAACAAATCCATACTGGTTAATTCGGTCTTTAATCCATGTAGTAAAATCTTTACCGATTTCTAAAAAAGCATGTAAATCACGTGCATTAACAGTCTGGATTAATTCATTATTGATGTTTTTTGTTTCAATATTAATTAAATTTTGCATAAGGGTATTGCTCAAAGTTAATTGATTAATGACTGTTCTAACATAGCCGAAGGCGCAATACGTAGCTCCTGCTTATAAAAAGCAATCATAGCTAAGCCAGCATGGACTTTATCAGTGAGGGGTTGAGTTGGAGTAGAAATAACTTTATCAAAAGTACGAATCACTTTGAGATGTAAAGCTGCACTAATCCACATTGCATATTTTTCAAAGAAAGACTAGGCTTCATCGGTATCAACAATTTTTGACATACGAGCAGCACCTTTTTCTGTCCATAAAATCTGTTGACTTGTATACTTACTAACCAACCCGATATTATCGGGTAGCCTCTTAAACTTTATGATTTATTCACTAAAAAACACATCATCGCCTGGATATTCTGATTGATATTGCTTATAGCCTACTGGGGTGTGCTTCCTCTCATCTTTATCCTGTAGCATGGCAATCTTTTTATCGATGATTTCAGGGGGAAGTCCTTTTAATTTTTCTTCTAGTGTTTGACGAGTTTGCGCAACGAAAGGCAAGAGAATATCGAAACTGTAAGTATCTTGTCCGTTCGTTTTTGTTTTCAGCGTTTTTTGCAAGACAAGACCAATACGTTTATTGGTAAGCTCTGGTGCGATGTGTGTATGGACATTAATCATTTTCGTTGTTAATTGACCGACATCAGCACAACCCATGATGGCGTGAATCATGTTGATACCATATTGATTTGGCGAGCCGTCTTTTTTCTTACAATAGACGTTGAGATAGTTTGCTTTCTTGCCATCATCCGCCTCAACCGAAAATTCAATCGATTCAGCGCCGCCGCTGCTGGTGACATATTTTGCTTCCTGAATCGTGACCACATAAGCGCCCGATTCCGTAATAAATCCGCTTTTACCCGCAGCCAACGCCGATTCTGCATTGTAAGTGAACGTAATGTTATCCAAGATACTTCTCCTTTAAAACGAGATTTTCTTTTTGATTCGATTGAGGGTTAATTGAATAAAATCAATAAATTGAGTTCGACGCATTTGAAGTTGCTGAATCTCTTCCTGATAATCTTTACGATATAACCTGTGGGTCATTAATTGACCCGTTTCTGGAAAATCCGCGCAATAACTAATAAAATCCACCCAATCACGCCCAGTACAATCAAGGTGGCCTATGAGTTGCCATTTATAAGCAGGGTCAAAAGATTCGCGTTCCAAAGTGGCATAATGCACGGGTGCGGTAACAGACTTAATTTCAATAATCCCGTTATCTCCAACTAATCCGTCTGGACTATCGCCATAATCACCACAGTCAAAAAATCCGCCATTAGTTACATCAACAAAATTTGTTTCTTCATATAGCCTTCTGGCTATTGGCTCCTGTTCGTGTCCGCGTAACATGTGCTCATTAGTGAAACTAAATTCTGATTTTTTCTCATTGATAATTTCTAGGGCAATTTGTAACGCATATCGCTTGGCGGGTTCGCCGAAGGTTTTTCCCTGGTTGGCCATAAAACAGTTAAACTGTGATGCAGTAACTTTCCCTAGACGAAGCGAATCCCACTCTTCCGTATTTTGCTGGACATCATACCATTGCATTAGCACACTCCTTCTTGAGGCGTTCCTGGTCTTCCAACGACATCTCAACATGTGCTAATACTTTTTCTAGTGAGCCAGTATTAAGATAACTTTGCTTAGCTCTTTCCCATGACTCTACCTGGATTGGCGTTAATATTTTTTTCTTGATGATAGCGGGGTATATTCTTAACCCATCGACATATTCCTGTCGGTTTTTTACTCGTTCAACGCAAATCATGACTTTTACATTTTGCCAATCTTCAAGAAATGGCGAACCGGTTATTTGTCTAACCATTTTGCTATTGGTTGCATTGAGAATCATTGGCTTAACTGTCTCGCCTGGTCTAATTTCTTTCTCTTTAAAATAAGCAGTGTTAAAAACATCTTTTGTTCTTCTGGTTTTATCCGGTTCAAATAAAACCTCAGAGATGGTTAATACTGTTGGTTCAACAATATCGGCGCTGCTCAAATAAGGGGAATCGAACGCCTTTCTATAATGCGTTTTTTCTGTCATTAAGCGGGCACCTCATAATAAGAATCTTGACACTTCTTCGCATAAAGAATTTTGGCAAGTTGTTGACCTAAGTCATAGAGTGCATTATTGAAACTAGGGGTAGTTTGGATTGCGAGAAGAGACTCATCATAATTATCTTCGTAAATAAAGATTTGCTTTGATAAGACGTGAGCAAGATAGCCGTCATTTAACGATTCATAAATGCGTTCGCCTTCTTTATCGCAGGCCTCGAGTTGCTCTTGTGTCAAATTTTTGATTATTTGTAAAATTTTGTTCTCGGTTGCCAGATCCATTACGTCTCCTTCTACGAGGATAACGGTTCTTCACCGTATAAAGATAAGTTTTTGTTAGACAGCGGTTGTTGATACTGTCTGTAGGGTATCTGTCTAATTGATGTGTAAATGCAACAAGAAGGTTCACAACGTCATTTTCTTGTGTATGATGTTCGCTCCATACATGATTAATAATTTCTTCCGTTGAGCGTTTTTTTAGTAAATTTAATCTTATTGTGCGTATTCTACACTGATCTCTATAGCGCATTTGCCGACGTTCACGGCAACGTTGTCGAGCATTCATGGATAAATGGCTCCTCTATAAGAAGATTTATGCTAAGCACCAAAAGTACTTACTACAAATCCACCTATTGGTTATTTGGGGTTTGTGTACACCTGTATCGGCATACTCCGGCTGGAAAGTCCCTACGAAAGTAGGCTCAACTCCGCTTCGCATAAACAACCTACGAAGCTATCAGCAAATTACAGGCGCAACTTCCCTGCCATCCGTTTCACAGACTTTTTTTGCTGATACCAAAATGTTAAGGAACTTTCACAGCCGGAAACTTGCTGTAGAGGGAAATTTTTAATTACAGTCCAAACCACTTCTTCCATGCGTCCCGCTCTTCGGCAGGGCGGTTAAAGTAGGCTTCTCTTACTCCCCTATTAAATTCTGGAATGTATATCAATCGTTCTCTTACTCGAGAATTCGGTTTATTTGGGTCTTGCAATGGAATAATCGGCAACTTGTTGTTCTCGATCATTTCCTTGACAGCGCTAGGGGTTTTGCCGATTAACTCTGCAAATTTTGTAACGTGCATGACATCTATCGGATATCTAATCTCGTAGTCGTCTTTAATCATTCATTACCTCGCTTTCATCTGTTTCAACCGCTTAGTACCGCTTAAAACCCCTTATAACCGCTTTAAACCCAAAATCTGTTATGCTTAACACTGGGTGTATTTATTACGATTTTTTAGCGCTAAACATTGCGTTATAAATTCCCATGCGATTTTTCAATACCTGCATGGTCATTAAATCAGAACCTACAGGTGAGTTTAGTCATTAAGTCAGGACTATGTCAAATGAAAATGAGTGAAAAGTTAAAAAAAATCAGAAAAGCAGAAGGATTAACACAAGTGAAATTTTGTGAAATCAGCGGAATTGCCTTAGGAACATTAAAAAATTATGAAGGAGGGCATCAAGAACCAGGGATACAAGTTGTATTACAAGTAACTCATAACCCGAGATTTAAAAAATACACTCTGTGGTTAATGGCTGACGAAATCAATCCAAAAGCCGGACAAATCGAACCGGCTTTCTCTCTCAATGGCTCAGATGTTTCGAAGAAGAAGGAGCAAAAAAAATCGTTCCATCCGCGGGCGAGTGGCTGCTAGATTTACATAATTTTTGGATGATCGCAGAAACAATAGTAGTGTAACCAATGGTGCGTCAGTAGTTTCAGGGAGTTATTGCTTAATCTGACAGGATGAAGCTACAAATAAAATAATTAATATGAATTATCTTATTGTTTTATATAATTATTCATCTATAAGCTAGAGGCAAGTTAGCTCCTTGCCTCATAGTTTATCTAGTTCACTATCTGAAAGACCAGTGGCAATCTTTATCAGATTTCGCTCTGCGCCGTTGGCTAATAACTGTTGGGCAATTTTACGAGAAGCGGCTTTCTCGCCCTGTTGTAAGCCCTCGTTAACCCCATCCTGTCGGCCTAGCTGGTAGCCTTCCTGTTTGCCTAGTTGGATACCTCTGGCCTCACCTTTAGCCTCAAGCTGCTCTGCAATTGTCATAAAATCCTCCCGGTAAGTCGGTGCCTTTTCCGCAAGGGTTCGTATGAATCCCTCGCCGTCAATCGTATTTCCTGCTTGAGCTATATAATATAATAGACTCTTGCATTGTTCTTTGGAATACTGCCATTTTTCTATTAGAGTAGCTAATTCTACGGCAAGTTCCAACATATCACGCGTTCGGATGTGCTTTTGTACCAATTGCAGGAGTGCTACCCGGCGGTGTGTCAGGATTTCGCTATCTGGTATAGTAGTAATATCAACCAGTGGAAAAGCTTGCTGATACACTGTAGCTGCCAATTCTGGATCAGCAAAACAGTCCAGGAAGTGCGTGCTATAAGGATAAGGTGACGTAGCACCGTGATAGAACAGCAACGGGATCACTATCGGCAAGGTGTCGTTGCCTTGTTCAAGGTGCCGCTGCATGGCTGCTACACTGTACCGTAGAAGCCTGAATGCCATTAGCTTTTCGGGGCGGCTCTGGTGCTCGACTACTGTGTATATATAACCTTTCCCCGAATTCGTCTGCACAGAGTACAGCATATCTGAACACTGGGTACGCAAGTCGTCTTCAATAAAGCTGCCGGACTCCATCGCAAGAGTACTAAAATCGCAGCGCTCCCGAAGATGAAGTGGCAAATGTGCTTCTAGAAAGTCCCGAGCTATAGTGATATCGCCAAGGAACTTTTTGAATAGCGAGTCATGTTGGGATAGTGCGGATTTAGACATATTTACGCTTACTTTAACATAGAGTCCATTACATTACCGTTTCTGAGCATTTAGAATCAAGAAGTATTGAAATTATAAGTATGATATATAATATTTTTTCGACAAATATGTTTAATATAGGGTGGAACAGAATTGCAACACACAAAGGTTTGAATCGGTTTTTCAAGCCTTTGCATATTGATTTCTCTCTGTGTCGTATTTGTGTCGTCACTCAACGACGACAAACGACGCTAAATGACAGAAAACGACGTTAAAAGACACAAACCAGGTTGCGAGCATGGATTTTATAAGCTAAATCAGTATGTTAAATTGAGATCTACTATCTTCTAAGCCGTAGGTCGTAGGTTCGAGTCCTACAGGGCGCGCCAATAAAATCAAGGGATTACGAAGATTACCACGAGGTTAAGTTAAAAATCAAGGTCAAATGACGGGTCAAGTTAGTTATTCTGTAGTTCAACCCATCTGTTGTAACTTTCTTCTGACCAGCCAAGAAAAAGTCCACCTTTCGTCACCTTAGGCTTGGGGAATTCACCCTTTTTTATCATCCTCCAAATTGTTGTTCTGCTTTTATTCAATCTTTTTTCCATCTCTTCATACCCCATAAATCTTGTAGCATCAAATGTCGCCTCTGTTTGCTGTCTGTTAGCTTTAGCGGCGCGTTGTGCCGCTAACCATACCTTTCTAGCCTGTTCAATACGTAGATGGCTCCAAACATAACGACGTTCTGACATACCGCCAAAACCGTCTGGTACAGTTTCACTCAGAAAATCATCGAAGGTTTCAATCATTTCAAACCTCTATTTTTCATTATCTCGAGTAGAATATTTTGTACTTCACTTTTTGAGTTACGTCGATTCAACTTAAATAAGGTGATGTATGCCATAATGACCTCTGCTAAAATAAAGCCACTGCGCCGTTCCTCATGACAATGAGCAGTTGGTGAATTGTAGGAAGGGTGGGTTGTTGTGACGCAATAAAGGAGAGTTGGTCTGTTGCTACCAATCTATTTAATTTGCTATTCTTATGTCTCTGAATTAATGGGATATTATATTGATCTGCCTAATACGGGGGAAAAATAATGCATTTATAAGGACTGTTTCCTAAAATTGCTTTATCAACGTAGTAAAACTAGTTTTTTTGCAGCCATCGCTTAATCGAACGTTTAGACATTCCTAGCGATGTAAAACCGAAATCTCTACTTTGATCTCCAACGTAATCATCAGCAGTACCCTAAAACTGCCATTTTTACTCTGGATGGATTATTTTTGCACTGGTAGCGATAACAACAAACTAAGTTTAACAACTTCCCTCAACGCTGCTAATAGGATGCCCCTGTGATGGGGCTATTCGTTTTGTGCTTGATGTTGATTCCAGATTGAATCAACGGGCATCTCCACCCTCACATCTAGCCATGTGGATGCGGGAATATCACATGGCTCACCATCGGTATAGTAAACAGGACTTTTATCTATAATCTCTTTAATCCGCCAGTTCTGAAAAT
>NZ_AUCC01000109.1 GCF_000429565.1 Arsenophonus nasoniae DSM 15247 | reverse complement strand
GGTTTAGCCAGTTCAATTCGCTGAAGCAAATAAGGTTTAAAGGGGGATAATTTAGTCGGTTGTTGACTTCTTTTAGCATAAGTTGGCATTGTCTGTTGTTGTAAATGATGTTTTACGGTGTTACGGGATATACCCAACTCACTGGCAATTTTTCGAAGGCTTTGTCCTTGTGCAAAGCGAACATGAATATCCACAAATATCTCCTTGGTTAACATAAATTATCCGTACAAAAATGTGCGAATAATACCAAGTGGATCAGTTTTAGATGATCGTTAGTGGATCAGTTTTGCATGATCGGTGACACCTATCCAATAAATTAATTAAAAATAAAACTAAATTGTATAGAAAATTCTGTTAAGCACACGTTTAACATGTTGGAATTAATCTCAATTTATTTTTATAACAAAATTTAAGCAAGAAATTTATATAAAACAGGCAAAATTTGTCTTCAAAATTAGACTGTTAAATATAATTTGCATAAGTAATATTAATAAAATAACTATAAATAATAAATTAAAGGCAATAAATTAATTTCCTTTATAATACATCTCATTAATCTTTTATTATTCTATTAAACAAATTAAATAATCTTGTTTTCTAATTAATAAAAAAGCATCGATCATTTACTATCGATGCTCTGTTAATTTAGCCAACTACCCTTATTTAGTCAGATCATCAAAAAACTTTTTCACACTATCTAAGAAACTCTTTGAACGAGGGCTATTCTTACCACCACTTTCGCCATTCAAGGATTCACCAAATTCTTTTAGCAATGCTTTTTGTTTTTCATTTAATTTAACCGGGGTTTCCACCAGAATGCGGCACATCAAATCACCCGTCATACCACCACGAACAGGCTTAACACCTTTTCCTTTCATACGGAAAATTTTTCCTGTTTGTGTTTCAGCTGGGATTTTGAGGCTCACCCGACCATCAAGTGTCGGTACATCAATTTCACCACCCAATGCTGCAATCGTAAAATTAATTGGCACTTCGCAATATAAATTATTCCCATCGCGCTCAAAAATAGCATGCCGTGTGACATTGACCTGAACATAGAGATCACCGGCTGGAGCGCCATTTTCACCGGCCTCACCTTCACCATTTAAGCGGATCCGATCGCCAGTATTAACTCCTGGAGGAATTTTTACCGATAAAGTTTTGTATTTCTCTACTCGTCCATGGCCATGACATTTAATGCAAGGTTCTTTGATGATTTGGCCACGACCATGACAAGTTGGGCAAGTTTGTTGAACTGCAAAAAATCCTTGCCGGATCTGCACTTGGCCTGCACCATGACAAGTTGAGCAAGTTTCTGGTTTGGTGCCTGGTTTAGCGCCACTTCCGTTACAAACATCACATTTTTCCAGGGTTGGAATACGGATCTCTTTACTGACACCACGAACTGCTTCTTCTAAGGTTAATGTCATTTCGTACTGAAGATCTGCCCCACGAGCCGACCGCTGACGTCGACCACCACCAAAAATATCACCAAATACATCACCAAAAATATCACTAAAATCAGCGCCAGAAGCAAAACCCCCGCTAAAACCGCCACCCATACCACCTTGTTCAAAAGCAGCATGTCCATATTGATCATAAGCAGCGCGTTTTTGCGCATCAGTTAAAATTTCATAAGCTTCTTTAATTTCTTTAAACTTACTTTCTGCTTCCTTATCTCCCTGATTACGATCTGGATGATACTTCATCGCCAGACGTTTATATGCTTTTTTGATCTCTTTTTCGTCAGCTGTTTTAGTAACGCCTAAAACTTGATAATAATCTCTTTTTGCCATATTTATTTTACCCTTAACACACGGAAACGGGCGTAGAGTTCCCCCAACGCCCGTACTCGGTTTTCAGTAACAGAGGAAATAATCCTAACACTATTACTGTGCCCGCTAAGGGCCACTATTTTTTATCTTTATCCTTGTCGTTGACTTCTTCAAATTCAGCATCAACAACATTATCATCCCGCTTAGGCTGGGCGCCTGCGCCTGCATCAGTTGTACCTGCTTGAGCTTGCTGTTGAGCTAACTCTAGTAGTTTGGCAGAAGCTTGAACTAAAGCTTGTATTTTCTCTTCAATGACAGCTTTATCTTCACCTTTGATCGCAGTTTCCAGCTCAGAAATAGCTTTCTCTATATTAGTTTTATCATCAGCAGGTAACTTGTCAGCTGCTTCTTCAATTTGTTTACGCGTACCATGAATCAATTGATCAGCCTGATTACGTACCTGAACTAACTGTTCAAACTTAAGATCTGCTTCCGCATTGGCTTCTGCATCGCTTACCATTCTTTGGATTTCATCTTCTTTCAGACCAGAAGATGCTTTAATGGTAATCTTCTGTTCGCGGCCAGTATTCTTATCTTTGGCTGACACATGTAAAATACCATCAGCGTCAATATCAAAGGTAACCTCAATTTGTGGCATACCACGCGGTGCCGCTTGAATACCATCCAAATTAAACTGTCCTAATGATTTGTTATCATTTGAACGTTTACGTTCACCTTGCAATACATGAATGGTAACTGCCGACTGGTTATCTTCTGCTGTTGAAAACACCTGACTGTGTTTAGTCGGAATAGTGGTATTCTTGGCAATTAACGTTGTCATTACACCACCCATAGTTTCAATACCTAAAGATAGTGGAGTTACATCAAGTAACAAGACATCTTTCACATCACCCGCTAAGACACCACCTTGTACCGCCGCACCAATAGCAACCGCTTCATCAGGGTTAACGTCTTTACGAGGTTCTTTGCCGAAGAAGTCAGCAACCGCTTTTTGCACCATTGGCATACGCGTCTGACCACCAACAAGAATGACATCATTTATATCATTAACATTTAAACCTGCATCTTGCAGTGCAACTTTCAATGGCTCCATTGAGCGTTTAACCAAATCTTCAACCAGTGATTCAAGTTTTGCTCGCGTCACCTTAATATTCATATGTTTCGGACCACTGGCATCTGCGGTAATGTAAGGCAGATTGACATCGGTCTGCTGAGCAGAGGAGAGCTCAATTTTAGCTTTCTCTGCTGCTTCTTTTAAGCGTTGCATTGCTAACGGATCATTGCGTAGGTCAAACCCTTGCTCTTTCTTAAATTCATCGACCAAATAATTGATCAGACGATTATCAAAGTCTTCACCACCTAAGTGAGTATCACCATTAGTTGCCAGCACTTCATAGGTTTTTTCACCATCGACTTCATCAATTTCAATAATTGAAATATCAAAAGTACCACCACCTAAGTCATATACCGCGATAGTACGGTTACCTACTTCACGATCTAAACCATAAGCAAGCGCCGCTGCAGTTGGTTCGTTAATAATACGTTTTACATCTAAACCAGCAATGCGACCCGCATCTTTAGTTGCTTGACGCTGAGCATCATTAAAATAAGCAGGCACAGTAATAACAGCTTCAGTAACAGGTTCACCCAAATAATCTTCCGCCGTTTTTTTCATTTTTTTCAACACCTCAGCGGAAACCTGAGGAGGAGCCATCTTTTGCCCCTTAACATCCAACCATGCATCACCATTATCTGCGGCAATGATTTTATAAGGCATAATAGAAACGTCACGTTGAACTTCTTCATCTTCAAAGCGACGTCCAATCAGACGCTTAATGGCAAAAAGTGTATTTTGTGGATTTGTCACTGCCTGTCGTTTTGCCGGCTGCCCCACAAGAATTTCACCATCTTGTGTATAAGCAATAATAGAAGGTGTGGTACGATCACCCTCACTGTTTTCCAATACCCGCGCACTTGCGCCATCCATAATAGCTACACAAGAGTTAGTTGTACCCAGGTCAATCCCGATAATTTTACCCATCTAAACAGCCTCCAAAGGGAATTCTTAACCAATCTAGTTACCAACCTATATGAGGTTCATTGAACTTTTTTTCAAGGGATTTTTTCCCTGACCTCAAAAAAATCTATCTAACGAGGCACCTTGTGACAGGTTGATAGATTGACCATTGGTAACTACGCTTTTCATTAAAATGGGGACATAAAAATATTCATCAAGGGGAAAGTAAAAAATTATTTTTAGATGAAAAGTCATTTTAATCTTTGTTTTGAACCTAACACTACCTATTATACTTGCTTTTCGTAACCCCCAATAGCATATATTAATTTATATCCTATTGAATATTATATATTTAATGACATTTAGAGGAATTTATGAGTGCAAATAATATTGCCAATCCGGGCCCATTAGGTTTGATGGGTTTTGGTATGACAACCATTTTATTAAATATTCACAATGCAGGATTTTTTCCATTAACTTCAGTAATACTAAGTATGGGTATCTTCTATGGTGGTATTGCTCAGATTATTGCCGGTATTTTTGAATATAAAAAAGGAAATACATTTGCCGCAACTGCATTTTCATCATATGGCTTGTTTTGGCTAAGTTTAGTTGGCTTACTAATGCTGCCTAATATCGCGTCCGTACAAGCAACATCAGCAAATTTTCTCGCAGTTTACCTAGCACTTTGGGGTATCTTTACCTTGTTTATGTTTATCGGCACATTAAAAGCCAATCGCGTCCTACAATTTGTTTTTGCTAGTCTGACGGTACTTTTTGCGCTGTTAGCGATTGGTAATTTGTATGAAAACAAAACCATACTTACTATTGCCGGTTTTGAAGGCATTATCTGTGGCGCCAGCGCTTTTTACCTTGCTATGGCTGAAGTCATTAATGAACAATTTGGCCGCACAATATTACCTATTGGTCATCATTCTTAAATAGCATCCAGCGATATTAATAAAGCAGTTTATGCTGCTTTGTTAACTACTGGTTAGATGTGATTTTATTAATAAACAACAGCAACAGGCCATTATTCAGGCCATCAATCAACTAAAAGCATTATCGACATTACTCCCCAAGCATATCGCAATGCCGCTTTAAATTACCGTTAGAAATTTAATGCCACTCACAACGCCAGGGGCTTTTTTAGCTAAAAAAGGACAATTGCGCATGAACACGACTATCGATCCGAATCCTTTGTCGATGGAACAAATAATAAAACAGCAATGACAGGATGAAAGGAAGTAACTCATTAGCCTGTTTTCTGTCCATTTAAAATACGCTGGCTTACCAAATTACGTCAGCGCGGAAAAAACAACATTGCCGTGATCAACCATAAATGGAAAAATGAAGCTTTTACGCCGAAAGATGGCCAGCGCTATTTAGTTAAAGTCTGGTCACGTATTCGTGCCGCCTTCGCTGACAACGAAGTCAATGTTTATGGTGTCCGGGTGGTAGAAACTCATCATGACGCCACCCCGCACTGGCATTTGCTACTTTTTACCGATAAGGCTAGTCGCGCCAAAGCGATTGAAATTATGCGCCAAAAAGCACTGGCGGATGACCCTGACGAAAAAGGGGCGCAGCAACATCGTTTTGCATGTAAGCATATGAATAGAGGTGGTGCCGTTGGCTACATTGCTAAATACATCGCTAAAAATATCGACGGTTACGCACTAGACGGGGATGTTGACTTTGAAACTGGCAAGCCACTGACTGAAATGGCCGCTGCCGTCACTACCTGGGCATCGACCTGGCGGATCCCACAATTTCATTTTTATAATCTTCCTTCAAAAGGGGTTTACCGTGAATGTCGCCGCTTAAGAAGCCTATCCGTTGCCGACAAATTAGGCGAAATTGCCGAACAGGTCAGAAAAGCGGCCGATGAAGGTGATTTTGCTGCCTATATTCAAGCCCAAGGCGGCCCCTGTACTCCACGCAATCAACAAACCCTGCGCGTTGCCTACCAAACCAACGACCAGCTCAACGCTTACGATGAAGAAGTGCAAAAAGTGGTCGGCATTTATGCCCAACTTAACCCCGCCGCCGAGATAATAAAAACCCGTTGCCGCAAATACCGATTAGTAAAGAAAGTCCCTGCTAGCGAGGACGAGGAGCCTTTAAAAAGCGCCATCGGCGCGCCTCGGAGTTCTGGCAATAACTGTAGAAATGGGGGTTTGCAGGGGGGTTAGATAGGGGGTGTTTTGGGGGAAGGGAGGTTTGGTGAGGAGTTTGATTTTAAAGAGAATTATTACCAGCAAATGAAACATGACAATGAAAAAACAGATAAAAATTTTTCGCAAAAGGCAATAATTTCATTTATTAATTCATGTTAACATATTATTATTCATAAAATAATAACATTAAAAAATTGAATATATTTATTAATAATTAAATGCAATATTTTTGATATAAACTTGATTATTTATTGTTAGTAAAAAGTAATAAAATGATAAAAAATTTAATTTATACAATAATATAGTTTCTTAAAAATAATCCTTTAAAAATAATAAAAACCATATTAATATATTTGGGTTACCGCATGAGGAACTTCTCTATCTCCTATTCACATAATATATTGCTTTATATGAAGTGTATAAAGGCTGTTAATGGCAACATTAATAATCTTGTAAGGGAGAAAAGCCATGCTAAAGCCAGTTATTGTTCGGCAGTACTTGCGTTTTAGATTTGGCCGCTGGGAAACGGTGTGCCAGCACTGTCGATCATGGCCTAGACGCTAAAGAATTATCCTCATCGGTAACTCCTTTTATTCAATACCTCGCATTTTATTATAATGCCTTAAGTCTCCTGTTTTTTCAAAAATTTTCTTAAATAAATCTAAATAATGATTAGCAGTCATCTCTCCTAACATATGAACGTTGAAAGAGTCAGAGTGGGAACTTCTATTTATAAATCGATAAAAAGCACGATAGTTCTGATCTTCAGTTTCACTCAATAAATTACATAGTTGTTTATTTAGATCATCAATTTTATACACAAATGAAAAATAATATTCCAATATATTTCTCATTACATTAGGTAATATAGCAGTTGGTGCTTTATTTTCACTAGCATCTTTTATAATTTGCCAAAAAGACTGATACTCATTCTTAATTTGCTCTTTTTCCATTCCCTCAACTTTTGAGTTTGAATTTTTATATACTCTATATAAATTATATTTTTTAGTAAATTTTTTCTCCCCAGGGCCTAATTTAATTAGCTCATGAAAAAAGAATAGATTATGCGTCAGAATAATAACTTTAGAAATCATTTCGTTATTTATAATTTTATAATGAATAAAAGATGCTATATCATAAATATAGTTTTGTGATAGACTTGATATAGGATCATCTATAACAACAGAACATAAGCACGCCTTTGGCGTGAGCATCGCGGCAAAGGCGCTCTATTTCTAGGCAATTCCCTTCTCGTCTTTTATACTCTGCTCTATGTACATCCCCAGACCTGCAAAACTGCTATTTCAATACGATGACGGATGGAACCTTTTCATCGAAAATAATCACATAGATGAATGGCAACTACTCTCTGTCGAAAAGATGCTCGCCTGCAGCACCTGCGCTATGGGCGTTCGCCGTTATTGCTGTTCTTCACCTGAAT
>NZ_AUCC01000108.1 GCF_000429565.1 Arsenophonus nasoniae DSM 15247 | reverse complement strand
GTTATTGAATTTGTATCGTGTAAGGTTGATTGAATATTATCCATTATTATTTTCCTTTTCATGAGAAATATTGAAACAAAATATATGATAATTTTGCTTGTACTTGGTTAACTTAAACTTCTTTATCTTCTAATATTCAAAAGCGATCAATCAGTTAAATACCGGAATTGTTTAGTATAAATTAAATAGGGTATAACCGATGAAGTCAGGGTTATTTTCTGTAAATGCAATTTCCATTTACATTAGTCATTTGTTAATTAAATGTTACGTAATTAAGAGTGCATGACTCTTTAATTATGTACTAAAATTATGTACTCTTGTGCCAATTTGGCATTATTTTACTTAATTTTTTCTTTATTAATTCATTTTTTTAACATTTGCACATTTTAGTTTTGGTATGCTTTTTATACTTTTACTCAATTTTGATGTCGATAATAACTTTTATTTTGGTTGTTTTTTTTCTCTTTTATCTATCGCATTATGAACCATATCTTTTTTTGCCTCTTCTAGGTATTTTTCTACCATAAAATGTACCACATCAGTCCATTTGACTATTTTTCCTGTTTTTATTGATACATCTAATGCCGCTCTTTCGATTTTCATGTGTGTTGCTTCTGTGAAAGCAATTTGTTTTCTGCTCATTTTTTCTCCTATTTTTTAGTCTTTATATTATGTCGACATGTTTACTATTTTTCATGTTTACAAATTTACTTAATTACTTGTCTGTTTTGGTTTATATCTAAAAATAATAATTTCGACATGTTTAAATGTTGACATATTGAAATATAGTTAGCTGAAAGCAGAACAGGACTTTATTCATGATTGATCTTCTTGAGCTTCAGATTCCATTTAAAGATGAGTATGTGATGAGAACGTCTCGTGATAAGGATCATGGCGGAGGATCTATCGATTTTATGCAGATTGCTAAATTAAGCGGTATTCGGCTATCTGCTCGCGATGTGGAATTTGAAATAAAAGGCGATTTATCTGTTCAGGGATTAGCGCATCCTTTTGAATCGTTACCAACGCATTTTGCCAGTTTGGGCATGAAGATTTATCAGGGAACTCATTTGATTTTCCCGCGCGTCAATCTTAAGGCTTCACCTGCCAAGCTCTTACAGGGGCATAATGTGTTTGGTTCAACCAATATTGCATTATGTGGTCTGGAGTTAATCACTAATTTAGCGGCTTCTATGCCACATCTTTTTAATTTGTTAGACGTAACGAATACCGAAGTTTCTGAGCTTCATACAACGTTATCAGTAAGATTACCGACGGAAAGTATTTGTAAACAGGTGATTGCCTATTTCAAAAATATCAGTCATGGACAAACCAAAGCCACGAAATCAAACGATTATGAATCAACCGTCTATTTTAACCGTGGCTCTAAACATAGGGAATTGTGTATTTATTATAAAGCGTTTGAACTGGCAAAACGTTTGGGTGAAATACAAAGAAAATTACGCGTTAATCCCAATGATGAGGTGTTGCTTAATCAGTTTGCCATTTTAAATGATAAACGCCTGACGGATTTTGCCAATAACCTGTTGAGGTTAGAAGGGCGATTGAAAAAACGGTTTTTAAAAGATAATCAGATCCCGATTAATTTTTCGGCGCTTTGTCTTTATCAACAACACTATGAACGTGATGGGGCTAATTTAATTTACGATCTGTGGATGAAAAGTTTTGATGATTTGCTGACGGCATTGAGGGGAATGGAAATGAATATTTATGATGATGAACATATTTTTGAACGATTAAAATCACATTATTATTCTACTACGCCAAAAGGCAACATTTCATACTCTAAAGCGCAACGGATATTTGGTTTTTATCGTCGTTTAGTGAATGAGGGTTATTTAAATGTTTTTAATTCTCTGGCAAAAAGAACATTTTATAATAATTTAATCTTATTAACCGATATTGGCATCAGTAAATCACAATTACAAAATCTCACGGGCGACAAATCTAACGTCATTCCTTTTTATAAAGTTATCAATATTGATTTTGCACAACAGCGTCCTGACTGGTATGTCGAGCCTGTGAGTGTTTTTGAACGTCAAAATAATATTTATTCATTTAAACAAGTTGCAAACGCTTAAATCAAGAAAGGTGAACCATTATGGCTGCATTGCCCTTATATCAAACGGTAATTAGTGGAAAAGTGACCCGTGTCAGTACGTCTAATGATGGACATGTTTATACCACCGTTATTTTACCCGCACCTGACCCTTATTCTAAACCGCCTATAGTCAAAATTCGTTCTAAACGGCGTGTGGGGGCGATTGATTCAGAAGTGAATGAATTGGTTTGCCGTATTTCCGGTTTTGAGCGTTCGTTTAGATATCACGATAAGCAGACAGGGCAACCCTTAACGGGTCATAACGTTGAAATGTTTCTCGATCTAGTGGAATAGGTAATGGCTATGGCTGCTCAGGAAAATAATATTGTTGGTAAGATTTGCTCAAAAGTCATGAATGACTGCCAAGTAATTGAACTGACGGTAAAAGAGTTGCCATATCAGGAACTCCTTAATATTGATTATTCAGTCGCGGCACAATTTTGGGGGATTCCTTTTACCACGGTAATTGGTCTTTGGTTATTTTCCAAGGGTCTGGGTGCAGTAATTAATATGATGAAAGGTGTTTAATTATGTTGACTAAATTAAGTTTAAATAAGTTTTTTAACAAACTTAATCTGCGCACTTTATATTTAAGTGTAGGTATTGGTTTATTCGGTGCTTTTAGTTCTGCAATGTCATTTGCCGAAGCAGCGACAGGGACAAGTACGGCTATTGATTACACGCAATTAACGAACTCCCTTAATTTCAATTCTGTCATGACGGGTATTTTAGCGGTTGCAGGTGGTCTTATTGCCGTTTATGCAGGCATGGCGGGCGTTAAGTGGGTTTTGCGTATGGTACGGGGTGCGTAACAAGGAGAGGGGCAAATTAATGCCCCTTTATATCGATGCTGACAATCGGATTTTATTTTCTGTGTTTTTTGTGGGGGCTGTTATGCGCCTGGGCAGTCATACAAGGGTTGGATTGATATTGTTGTTTTTAACGTCTTATGCTTATGCTGAAACGTGGGAGACTTTGGATAAAAGTACGTTTGATATCGATGTTATTTCTAAATCAAAAGATGTTAAGAGTGAAGACGGAACGCTTAAACGTGTTGAATATATTGATTTAACTATGCAGCAGCAGGCTTGTAGTGAGGCTAAACAATCTGCTCATAATTTATTCGATAATATGAAATCTATTTATGCTGAAGTTTACCCTGATTCACAATTTAAATTTGAGGTTAGCGAGTGTTTTTATGATGGTTCTCCGACTGAGAAAATTGTTGATTCTTACGGTGATAGTTTTTGGTTAAAAGCATCCGTTATCGGTGAGATTAAAAGGACGGTTTCTGATACTGAAAATAATAATAAGGATTTACAAACGCCGGAAGAAGTTTGCATGAATAAAAGTTCGATATCGGGTTCATTTTATACAAAAAAAGTGGGTAGTAATTATTATGCCAATGTTGATGGTTGTGAATATATTGCTAATGATGATGTATTGCTCTGTGGTGAAAAGTCGGGCACTTGTTATGCTAAATGGAATCCGACAGGAAAAACGGTAGAAGATGGAAATGGAAAAGATAATGAGAAAGAAAAAAGTGATAATAAAATTTCGGGGCAATCACCAAATGTCAATAAGGTTTTAGAATCATCTTCAGATTTCCCGCCTGTTCAACACGTTTATAATCCGGTTTCGGGGCAATCTGATTTTATTTCACCCAGTGAAAGAGAATGTGCTGATATTGTCTATCCAACGTATCAGAATGTGACAAGTTATGACGATTCGGGCAATCCTGTTGTTCGTAAAGAGCCATTCAAATTTTATAATACCTTTAATTTTATGGGGAATAATTATTTACAAAAATATGGTTGTTTATATGTGCGGACATCAGAAGGGTACAAGCCGAGTACATCTCGTGCCGTTTATGAGGCTTTTGATACAGGTAAATTAAATGATTGTACTTGGAAAAGTGGTTTTACCGAGGTTCATAACTGCTCTTATCGTGGGGAGCGTCCAAAAACACAGACAGATTCAACTAAATATTCGGGTAGTACGGGCATAAATGATGCAATTCCTTCTAATGAAGGCAATGCTAATAGTAAATCTGGCGCCAGTAGTTTAGGCAGTGCGGTTAATATTTTTCCTTCATCAGGAACCCGTCAAGCGGGTGTCAGTTCATCTTCAGGCGTTGCTTCACATTCTGGTCAATCTTCTGGCTCAACAGGTAACGGGCAAGGAACCGATTTATCACATCCCGATAATAATGAGCCGGATTTAGATTCACCGACGGCAGAATCAATATTATCGCCATTGCAGCATCTTTTTCCATTTTTGGAAAATTTCAATTTGCCGGAACGGACAGCGTCATGCCCAGTAGCGACTTTTGAGGTGTTTGAGCAGCGTTTTGTCATTGATGCTCATTGTACCTTGTTTGAAAGCATTCGTGGGTTGTTAACCCTGTTTTCAATGATTATCTGGTCATTTCTGGGATTACGGATTGTATTGTCTTCTTAAGGGGATTAAGTGATGTATGCCTTGATTGTGTCTGCATTTAATTTTTTATTAGGGTTTGTTTTTAGAACGCTGACCATTAAATTTATCGTATTTTCAGCGCTGTTTTTAGTGGTCACTGAATTTGTTCCTGTTTTGTTAGCTTTATTACCCACGTCAACGAATTTACCGGAGTTGATTGGTCAACTTCCTGATAGTGTCTGGTATTTTATGAATTTGTTTGCGGTGATAACGGGGATTAAGATTGTGATTTCGGCTTATCTGACCCGCTTTATTGTGCACCGTATTCCGGTGATAGGGTGATGTATGGCGATTTCAGCTTATGTCGGTATCCCAAGAAGCGGTAAATCCTATGAAGTGGTTTGCAATGTTATTATTCCCGCTTTTATGAAAGGTCGCCGGATTGTGACGAATATCTACGGTATTTCAGCAGAAAAAATCAGGATTTATTGTCTTGATAAAAAGAAAGCCGATGAGTCTCAATTAGGTGAAATTATCTGCGTTGATAATGAACAGGTTAAAGAGGCTGATTTTTTCCCATTTAAAACACAAACGGGTATTGCAGAAGACACTTTTTGTCAGGCGGGTGATTTGATTTGCATTGATGAAGCGTGGCGAATTTGGGAAAACAACAGGATACCGCAACAACATCGCTCATTTATAGCTGAGCATGGTCATTTTGTTAATACAGAAGGTTTTACCTGTGATTTAGTGGTATTAAATCAGTCGGTGGCTAATTTACCGTGTTTTATCAAAGATAGGATTGAGACGACTTACAGAATGACCAAACTGGTGGCGTTAGGGTTACGAAATCGCTATCGGGTCGATGTTTATTCAGGGATTAAACTGTTTAAAAATAATCGCACTTCATCCTATCAGTGCAGTTATGACAAGGCGATTTTTCCACTTTATCATTCTTATGAAGGGGGGCAAGGACAAGAGCAGGTGGTGGATAAACGTCAGAGTATTTTTAATCAATCTAAATTCTGGTTATTAACATCAGGATTGTTGTTACTGGTTATTGTTTCCGTTTATTTTCTTTATCAATTCTTTAGTGGTAACGGGATTACGCCCAAAAATCGGCCTATCTCTGAATCAGTTGATAAATCAGTGACTACTCAAAAATCACATCAAAATTCGTCGGCGCAAAATTTATCCGGTCAATGGCGTATTGCGGGCAAAATTAGTCAGCGAGGGCAAGCATGGGTGGTATTACTTAATCAGCAGGGGCAAATCCGGCTTGAGCCGTTATCTCAATTTCGTTTTTATGGTTTGCGGATGACGGGCAACATTGATGGTGACGTTGTCACAACCTATTCGGGAGGCATGAAATGAAAAGGGCATGGATAGGGGTGTTGTTAGCGGTAAGTCCGTTATTAATGGCTAAAGGCGTGATGATGGAACTGGATAACGTGCCTTTACCGCAAGCGTTGAATGTCTTGTATAGGTATGTTTTTGAGCGTCCTTTCATGCTATCACCAGAATTAATCAATGACCCTCGTAAAGTGACCTTTCGTATTACGCCAGAAATTGATGAACGGGCTTTCATTAAGCGCTATCTAAATAATTTACAGATTGCCATTCATGAACGTAATGGGATTGATTATTTAGTTTCCTTTACGCCAAAAACACCCACAGTAGTCATGGAAACCTATGTTTATCAGCCACGTTATCGCTCAGTAGAGTATTTATCGGATTTATTACGCAGCCAGTTTGACGGTAATTTTAATTCGCCTCGTAGTGGTATTTCAGTGGGGCAAATCGCACCCGAAAAGACCGGGGCGGGGACGGCTTCGGATTTTCTGAACCGGACAGGCGATGTACTGGTTTATTATGGTACTAAAGCCGATATTGCCCGATTAAAAGTATTGTTACCTAAAATTGATATTGTGACGGATGAGGTTATTGTTTCTGCCTATGTTTTTGAAGTGCAAACTGCTGAACGTAACGGGTCAGGTTTGGCATTGGCGGCCAAACTGGTTTCAGGTAAATTTAATATTGGTATCGGTAAAGAAGCCGGATTTGATAATTTTGTTCGTTTTAATTTAGGTTCATTAGATGCGTTATATGAATTATTTCGTACGGATAGCCGTTTTCATGTGGTGAGTTCACCTAGATTAAGAGTGAAGAATGGAGCTCAAGCATCATTTTCTGTTGGTTCTGATGTGCCTGTATTAGGTAAGGTGAGTTATTCTGATAATAAGCCTGTGCAGTCAATAGAATATCGTTCCAGTGGGGTTATATTAAATGTACGTCCGCAAATCCGGCAACAGGGTGTAGATTTAACCATTGACCAGTAGTTATCAAATTTTGCCAAAACTGAAACAGGTGTCAATAACAGTCCAACATTGATTAAACGTCAGGTCAATACGCAAGTGAGCGTTGCTGATGGCGATATTATTTTGTTAGGCGGTTTGGCTGAGAATAAAGTGACTGAAGTCGATACCGGATTTTCATTTTTGCCGAAGGGCTGGTTTACGGGGGCGTCGGCAGAAAATAATAAAACTGATATTTTAGTGATTTTGCAGGTGAAGAAGGTTCAGCGATGAAGGCAGGCAGCGTACCACAGCATTAGCGAGGAACGCGGCCTGTCTGAAGAGGCGAACCGACGTAGCCGGTAAGAAAATAAAACGTCGGTTTGTTGTATTACATGTTGTTTGTTAAGCGTTAAGTTGTTTTTTAGCGCTGTATAGCCAGACTTCCGATCTGACTATACAGCTATCACATAAACCTGACTGGAGGTCTATATGACTGTGTTCGATCCTACTCAATATCCGGAATTACGCAATCTTTTTCCTGAATTAACGCCAGTACAGTTTGAAACGGCATTGTTATTTGCTTTTGGCATTCCACAAAAAGAAATCTCAGTGTTGCGTTCAGTGGCGTATAAAGTGGTGAGACAGACGATAACAGAATCCAGAATGAAATTTGAGCCAGCCTCATTAACGGGATTATTAACGGTATTTCATGTTCGATTGGTGTTATTTGCCTTGTATGATTGCCAGCAACGCATTTGTAAGACATAAAAAAGGCGGTCAATCTAGGTG
>NZ_AUCC01000107.1 GCF_000429565.1 Arsenophonus nasoniae DSM 15247 | reverse complement strand
CGACAAGTTTGATGTTCCATTCAGATCAAGGTTGCCAATATTCATCGGAGGAGTTTAGGGCGCACCTCTTTGAACGGAAAATAACTCAAAGCATGAGTCGGCGAGGTAATTGCCTCGATAATGCCGTGATGGAAAGATTTTTTAGGAGTTTAAAGACAGAAAGACTTAACCGTTTATCGTTTATGAATCATCAATCTGTTGTCTGTGAAGTTGAAAATTATATTCAGTTTTACAATTATTATCGACGCCATTCAACGATTGGTTATTTAACGCCACATCAAAAATATCATGAACTAAAAAATGCCGCTTAGATCTTCTACAGAATTTGTTGACCATTACAGACATGGATCGAATTTTAGCTCTTATTCTTAGTTCTCGTGTTTTAGCATATTTTTCACTGGTAACGAGTATGGATGATGCTCCATCTGACAATGCTGAGGAATTTCCTGCTGTGATTGAGCCGCAAACAGGATCAAAGACCGGCGATAAAGTGGCTAGACTGGCTAAATTTGCATCAAATCGAATGACTTCATCTTGTTTGATAGCAACTAGGTTACCGTCAATATCATGGCCCACAGTTGCTACGATTTCATCATTAAACCATCCCTGTTTAGTTGCTTCAGCCGCCCTTTGGTGAGAACGTAATGCAAATTCATCTTGTTCAACACGACTGATTTGGTACTGTCTGGTGAGCATCTCAGCGGTTAATCCCATTGAAGCCGAAGCGGTAGAAACATGAACAGCAATTTTACTATTGAGATCGATACCATGCGTCATTGGAACATGTCCCATATGTTCAACACCACCAACAAGCACAACATTTGCATCACCTGACATAATAAAGCGAGCGGCATCATGTAATGCTTGCATGGAGGAACCGCACAGTCGATTAACCGTTACTGCAGGTACCGTATGGGGAATATCTGTTAATAGCGCCGCATTGCGAGCAATATTAAATCCTTGCTCTAAAGTTTGTTGTACACATCCCCAGATAATATCGTCAATATCATTTTTATTGTTATTCAGGGCCGGATTACGGCTTAATAATTGTGTCATTAAATGGGCAGATAGCTCTTCTGCTCTGACCTGGCGAAAAGCGCCACCTTTGGAACGTCCCATTGGTGTGCGTATACTATCAATAATTACAATATTTTCCATGATCACGACCTTAAGCCTATTATTTGCTGTTAAAGGTGATTTTTTCTGGTGTAGGATAATAACTCGCTTGTTTTTCTGCTTTGGTTTTTAAACTGGCAGGAATGGCATATAAAGGGCCTAAAGAGGCATATTTTTCAGCCAGTGCGATATAATTTTCGAGACCGAGACTATCAAGATAGCAAATAGCACCGCCTCTGAATGGTGGAAAACCTAAGCCGTATACCAGAGCAATGTCGGCTTCAGCAGGACTGGCGATAATATGTTCATCTAAGCAACGAACCACTTCATTGATCATCGGTATCATCATACGCATGATAATGTCTTGCTCGGTGAACTGTTTGTTGCTAGCGCCAAATTTGCCTAATAAGTCGTTAATTATAGGATCGCGTTGTTTCTCTATTTTTCCTTTTTTATTGGTAACGTATTGATAAAAGCCAACGCCATTTTTCTGGCCATAACGTTGATGATTGAATATAACGGCTATAGCATCTTGCTCATTTTTTGTCAGTCGGGCTGGAAAACTGTCTGCCATGACTTGTTTAGCATGTTGTACGGTATCAATACCAATAACATCTATTAAATAAGCAGGCCCCATCGGCCAGCCAAATTGACTTTCCATGATCTTATCAATTTGATAAAAATCAGCGCCATCTTGTAATAGTAAATTAAAGCCAGACAAATAAGGGAACAGCACTCGATTAACAAAAAAACCTGGACAATCATTGACAACGATAGCCGTTTTACCCATTTTATTGGCATAGGCGGTTATCGTATCGATAGTTTTCTCGCTAGTTTTTTCGCCCTTGATAATTTCCACCAATGGCATGCGATGAACTGGATTAAAAAAATGCATACCACAGAAATTTTCCGGCCGCTGCAAAACATTGGCTAATTTTGTGATGGGGATGGTTGAAGTATTTGAGGCTAGTATGGCATGTTCATTCAATAATTTTTCTGTTTCCGCTAAAACTATTGCTTTAACCTTTGGATCTTCAACCACCGCTTCGACAATAATTTGCGCATTTTCAATTCCGGCGTAATTGAGCGTTGGAGTAATTGAAGATAATATCTTCGCCATCTCCAACGCTGATATTTGCTTACGTTCAAACTGTTTATTTAGTAATTGAGCGGCTTCATTCATACCTAATTGAAGAGATTTTTCACTAATATCTTTCATTATAATAGGCACACCCTTACGTGCTGATTGATAAGCGATGCCGCCGCCCATGATGCCAGCGCCAATCACAGCGGTTTTTATAGGAGCTTCGATTGATTGGCTTCTCTGTTTAGTTAAATTTTTAACATATTGATCATTGAGGAAAACGCTAATTAAGGCATGAGCTACAGACGTTTGCGTCAATGGAATGAAGGCTTCAGTTTCAAATAATAACGCTTCTTTACGCCCATAATTGGCCGCTTTTTCGATGGTTTTTAACGCGGTCAATGGTGCAGGATAATGTGAACCTGCCGCTTTCTTGACCAAACCTTTTGCGACATTAAAACTCATCGTTTGTTCTATTTTATTCAGTTTTAACGGTTGGATTTTTAGTTGACGTACTTGCTGCCAATCTAATTTGTTTGCAATGGCGTTTTCTAGTAGTAAGAGTGCTGAATTTAGTAACTGTTCTTTGGCGACAATGGCGTTAATCAGGCCATTTTTTAAAGCAGTTGTGGCATCAATATCTTTTCCTGTAGTAATCATCTGTAGGGCGTTATCTAAACCGATTAAACGTGGTAGGCGTACTGAACCGCCAAATCCAGGCATAATCCCCAGTTTAACCTCCGGTAAACCAATTCTAAGATCGGGTGCAGCGATACGGTAATCGGTTGCTAATGCGCATTCACAGCCTCCACCTAAAGCATAACCATTAATAGCGGTTACTGTTGGAATGGGTAGATCTTCGATACGATTAAAGATACTGTTAGCAAAATTAAGCCATTGCTGAAGTTGTGACTTTGGTGCATTAAATAGTGATAGAAATTGTTTAATATCTGCCCCAACAATAAAAGTGGATTTTTGTGAAATCAGAATAAGCCCTTTTAATTGGCTCAAGGTATTTTTGTTTTCCAGAGAATCAATGGCTTGATTTAACGAGTTAATGGTTTCTATATCAAATTTATTAATGGCATTGGGTGAGTTAAAAATCAGTTTTGCGATACCGGGTTTTATCCAATCAACCTGAATAGTATTACTTTGATAGAGTATACTGTTCTCCTATGATTTCCGTCTGGTACGACCAGGTGTTAGCAGTGTGATTTTATTGTTAATAAAATGCAAATTAAGTATAAAAAATATGCTAACTTGATCACAACAAATTATCTGGGTTATTGAAAACCGCGCTAATAGTTACTTATTTGTTTTTATTAATAAAAAGAAGACACTTTAATTGGGAAAACGCATTCATTAAATTAATGATAATATTTAATGTGGTATTTTGCTGGATATTAGAGATAAAAAAACAGGTGAACTAAAAATGGAAAATCTTGCTAGTCAATATCAAGAACATATTAAAATATTACAGCAACGTACACAGAATGCATTGAAAAATAATAAATTGAATGCCTTACTTATCCATTCTGGAGAGCCACAAGGCGTTTTTCTTGATGATTATCATTATCCATTTAGAGCTAATCCACATTTCAAGGCTTGGTTACCTATTACTCAAGTTGCCCATTGTTGGTTATTAGTTGATGGAGTGAGCAAGCCTAAATTATGGTTTTATTCGCCAATTGATTATTGGCATAGTATTGACTCCTTACCGGACAGCTTTTGGGTAAAAGAGTTTGAGTTGTTTCATTTAAAACAGGCTAATGATATTAAACAAGGATTGTTATAATTAGATAAAAAGCATATTGGTTATATTGGTGAATCTATTGTTCAAGCTAAGGAATTAGGTATTTCAGCGGTTAATATTAATCATAAATCGGTGTTAGATTATTTTCATTACCATCGTGCTTATAAGACAAACTATGAAATAAGTTGCTTACAGCAAGCGCAGAAAATGGCAATAGCGGGTCATCATGCTGCGCGCGAGGCTTTTTATCAAGGAGCGAGTGAATTTGATATTAATATTAGTTACTTGCAGGCAACGGGTCAGCGAAATATCGACGTTCCATACAGTAATATCATTGCTCTCAATGAAAATTGTTCAGTACTCCACTACACTAAATTGAAATATCAACCACCCAAAAAAATGTATAGTTTTTTAATTGATGCGGGTTCTGAATACCATGGTTATGCCGCAGATATTACGCGTACATATGCGGGCAAAAATAATAATGAATTTGCTAATTTGATTAACGACCTGGATAGTAAACAACAGATATTGATCGATACAATTAAATCGGGTATTCGCTATACTGAATATCATTATCGGATGCATCAACATATTGCATCTTTACTGCTAGATCATGGCATTATTTGCAATATCAGTGAAGAGGCAATGATAAAAGAGGGGCTTACAACCCCCTTTTTTCCCCATGGCTTAGGTCATCTTTTGGGATTACAAGTTCATGATGTTGGTGGATTTATGCAGGATGAAACAGGAGCTGTTTTGGCTGCACCAGACTGTTATCCTTTCTTACGTTGCACACGGATCTTGCAACCTGGTATGGTATTAACTATTGAACCTGGTCTCTACTTCATAGAGACATTATTGGCTCCTTGGCGTGAAGGATCGTTTAGTAAATTTTTTAACTGGCATAAAATTGCGTCCCTTATGCCAAATGGTGGTATTCGTATCGAAGATAATATCATCATATATGAAAATAAAGTTGAAAATATGACGCGTAATTTACATTTAAAATAATGAATGCCTATTTGATACCTGCAGAATCGGTTGTGGTTACCGAAGAGATTAAAAAAAGCCGTTTTATTACTTATTTGGAACATACTGATGGTGTTGTTGAAGCGAAAAATTTTATCCAAACTATCAAGCATAAATACCCGGATGCCCGACATCATTGTTGGGCTTATGTCGCAGGTAGACCTGATGATTGTCAACAGTTAGGTTTTTCTGATGATGGCGAGCCAACAGGAACAGCAGGTAAGCCGATGATCACCCAGTTATTAGCTAGCCATATTGGTGAAATTAGCGTGGTTGTGGTTCGTTATTTTGGTGGTATCAAATTGGGAACTGGGGGATTGGTTAGAGCTTATGGTAATAGTGTTCAACAAGCATTGAGTCTTTTAAACACGCAGCAAAAAGTACTACAAAAATATTATTTAATATATTGTGAATATGCGCATATAAAAATGGTTGAGCAACTAATACAACAATCAGCAGGGCAGATCCTTGTGCGGGAATATAGTGAAAATGTGATATTAGAAATTTCCCTTCCTGCCAATGCTGAACAAAAGTTTGCTGATAAATTACGTAATTTGAGTAGAGGCGCGTTAAATTTAATCCCTAAATCTTAATGTTATAACTTGATTTTCAAGGAACCATTCATGCATTTTCGAGCAATAACCCGAATTGTTGGGCTACTTGTTATCTTATTTTCTGTCACTATGATTATTCCAGGCATAGTGGCATTGATTTATCGAGATGGAGCAGGGCGTGCTTTTAGCCAGACCTTTGTCGCGGCGTTAATTATCGGTTTGCTCCTATGGATCCCAAACCGAAATAATCGACATGATCTAAAACCTAAAGAAGGTTTTCTGATCGTTGCCCTTTTTTGGACCGTGTTAGGTAGTGTTGGGGCATTACCTTTTATCTTTGCTGATCGGCCTCATCTTTCGGTTACTGATGCTTTTTTTGAGTCATTTTCCGGTTTAACAACAACTGGAGCAACCACATTGGTCGGGTTAGATGCTTTACCTAAAGCAATACTTTTTTATCGACAGATGCTACAGTGGCTAGGTGGTATGGGGATCATTGTTTTAGCGGTAGCCATATTACCTTTATTAGGCGTAGGGGGAATGCAGCTTTATCGGGCAGAAATGCCTGGCCCACTTAAAGATAATAAAATGCGTCCAAGGATTGCGGAAACGGCAAAAACACTTTGGTTAATCTATGTTTTACTCACTATAGTATGCGTGATCGCATTATGGGGAGCTGGCATGGACGTCTTTGATGCTATCTCCCATAGTTTTTCTACTGTTGCTATTGGTGGATTTTCTACTCATGACCAAAGTATTGGCTACTTTAATAGCCCTGCTATCAACACCATTATTGCTATTTTTTTGCTGATTTCTGGCTGTAACTTTGGTCTTCATTTTGCCGTTTTATCCGGTCGTAGTTTGACAATTTACTGGCGTGATCCCGAATTTAGAGTATTTATCGGTTTTCAGTTAGTATTGATCGTCATTTGTACGTTAGTACTTCTATATCACTCAGTTTACGACTCACTTTTTCAAACATTTGATCAAGCCTTTTTTCAGGTTGTCTCTGTGGCAACAACAGCCGGTTTTAGTACCGATGGGTTTGCAAATTGGCCACTTTTCCTACCAATATTATTACTTTGTGCAGCTTTTGTCGGCGGATGTGCAGGCTCAACTGGAGGTGGATTAAAAGTTATTCGAATTTTGTTATTATTCTTGCAGGGTTCTCGCGAGTTAAAACGTTTGGTACATCCAAATGCTGTTTACACGATAAAATTAGGCGCTAGAGCATTACCTGAACGTATTATTGAAGCCGTTTGGGGTTTCTTTTCTGCTTATGCTTTAGTTTTTCTTATCAGTTTATTATTGTTAATCGCTACCGGTGTAGATGAGTTTTCTGCTTTTGCCTCAATTGCAGCAACACTCAATAATTTAGGGCCAGGATTAGGCTCGGTAGCTGAAAATTTTACCACCATGAATCCAACGGGAAAATGGATCCTAATCGTTACTATGTTATTTGGCCGATTGGAAGTTTTCACCTTACTGGTTCTTTTCACACCAACCTTTTGGCGGGAATAATTCTTTATATAATTTTATAGGTAACTCATGAGCTATTTGCTACTTTATTCTGGTGAAAATGGACAGACTAAAAAGATAATACTTAAAATTACTGAATATTTACGTAAAGAGGGTAAACAATGTGATGTCAGAGATTTAAATATGGATAAAAATTTTAATCTTTCTGTTTACCAAAAAGTATTAGTTGGAGCCTCAATACGTTATGGTCATTTTAATCCTGCCGTATTAAATTTTGCGCAAAATCACCAAAAAGAGTTGAATACCATGCCAAGTGCATTTTTTGGCGTTAATCTAACGGCCAGGAAAAAAGGTAAAGATACACCTGAAACAAATGTTTATGTACGTAAATTTTTAGCTAAAACTCCGTGGCGACCGACTATCACTAGTGTGTTTGCCGGCGCACTATGTTATCCCCAATATAACTGGTTTGATCGTATTATGATCCAATTTATTATGAAAATAACGGGCGGAGAAACGAATATAAATAAAGAAATTGAATATACTGATTGGCAAAAAGTTGAATACTTTGCGCGTGAATTTAATGCGCTTAAATAAAAATTGCATTAAAAATGGCTACTTCTTCGCATTTTTGTCGAAAAAAAGAGCAAACAGCTAAAGTTTACAAATTATTACTTGCCAGCCGCGTAAAACTCCCTATAATGCGCCCCCACTGAGTCAGTATAGAACCAATCACTTGAAGTGGATTTTAGCGACGCAGGGTAAAGAAAAGTAGAAATAACTACTTGACTTTACAGGTGAAAAGCGTAGTATACGCCACCTCGCGACTCCAGTCGCACGCTCTTTAACAATTAATCAGACAATCTGTGTGGGCACTCGCAAGACATCATCAAAAACTATTTGAAGATTAAGTCTTAAAGAGTGACAAACAGTTAATTCATATATGAACTAA
>NZ_AUCC01000106.1 GCF_000429565.1 Arsenophonus nasoniae DSM 15247 | reverse complement strand
TTACTTTTACTTTTCGGGTCATATTTATACCTATAAGATTTTGCTTAATTATAAGCTATAAATCTCTACAGTTTTATTAGACCACTACAAGCCATAGCATTACTCCTGTTAATGTTGTGGTGAGAGGCTCGTAGGTGTTGGTAGCACCTGCGGGCTTCGTTGTTTTATGGTTACTGTATCATTACAATAATAGTTACCATCTAAACATCACAATATCTGGTAATTACCAATTTCAATGCCAAAAGAAAAGCGTTCGCCACAATATCAAATGCGTCTTACGGAGAAATTTCGTGAGCAGCACGAAGAACAGGCCAAAAAAGATGGTGATACTTCTTTAGCGATGTGGATCATGCGTATCTTAAGGAAGGAGTTACGTAAGCGGGGAATTGAACCGCAAGGGTAAGTTGCATGTCAAGCAAGATGTTAGCGCCATCGCCTACAATAGGCCAAGCATAAATTATTTGTTGTGTCATACATAAGGATGTTATAGATGAGTGATTATTTGTAACTGAATAAGTGGCAACCGTGTAAGGCATAATACTTTTCAACTGATATCTCATTGTTTGGAAGGTAAAATGAAAAAATTGTTAAAATCTTGGCTAATTTTTAGGTGGAACAATAAAGCAAAATATTGTGGTAAAATAAAAGGAGAAATTCGCTTCTATTCTCCTTTTATTTTCAACTGATTAATAACAAAAACAGTGATAGGCAGGGTTATTTTTCTTCTTTACTATTCCGGGCTGGATGCCCCAAGTCGTTTTCATCACAATGGTCTTTTTTGGAGCAATGTCCATAGAGATAGAGACTGTGATTAGAGAGTTTAATACCATGACGCTCAGCGATGTTTTTTTGTCTTGTTTCAATCGATTCATCACTAAATTCAATAACTTTACCACAATCTAAGCAAATTAAGTGATCGTGGTGATGTTGTTGTGTCAGCTCAAAAACTGATTTACCGCCTTCAAAGTTATGACGAGTAACAATACCAGCTTCATCAAATTGGTTAAGTACACGATAAACCGTTGCGAGGCCAATCTCTTCCTCCATATCAATGAGTTTTTTATAGAGATCTTCCGCACTGACGTGATGGCACTCTGGCTCTTGTAATACCTCTAAAATTTTCAAACGTGGAAGTGTTACTTTAAGCCCTGCATTCTTCAATGCTTTATTGTTGTCGGTCATACGGATCCTACCTTGTTGCATTAGTAGTGAATTCAATAATATCAAAACATTGTTAACAGTAGCATACTGTTTCTTTCATACTAATTTTACAATTATATATGTCTTAATATCATTACACAATTTGCAGGAATTATCATGTACAAAAAAAATTGACATCTATCTATGGATGATGGCTGGCAATTCTAGCTCGTCGGATATTTGTTTTACCCAATTTTGCACTCGCTCATCGGTTAGTTCTGGTTGCCTGTCTTCATCAATCGCAAGACCAATAAAGTGAGTGTCATCAGCGAGTCCTTTTGATGCTTCGAAGTGGTAACCTTCGGTTGGCCAGTGACCAATAATGCTAGCACCGTTAGATTCAATAATCTCTTTCACTGTACCCATGGCATCACAAAAATATTCCGCATAATCCTCTTGATCGCCACAACCAAAAATAGCCACCAGCTTACCTTCAAAATCAATTTCTTCCAATGTCGGAAAGAAATCGTCCCAATCACACTGTGCTTCACCATAATACCAGGTAGGAATACCGAATAGTAAAATATCAAATGCTTCAATATCCTCTTTACTGCTTTTAGCAATATCATGAATTTCAGCAATATCAGCGCCGCCAAGTTTTTCTTGGATCATTTTGGCAATATTTTCTGTATTGCCAGTATCACTGCCGAAGAAGATACCTATGATTGCCATAAAGTAAATAAACCTCTTGATTTTAATTTGCGTTGTTTAGTTATCTTATTGTTACTAACAGTAGTAATAGGAAAGATAATAACAGTTGATTAATAAATAATTAAATGACCATTATTTTGACGAAAATAACTGCATAATTCTGTCAATTTTGTGTGTTTTAGACAAAATAAACTAGTAAAACTGCAACTCATCAGTTTTTCTTTGCTAATTGTGTCAGTAATATTTGTTCTATTAGTTCACTACGGCTTATTTTTTGTTCTTGGGCTAGCATATTTAATGCCGCAACAGCCCGCTCATTGATTTTTAATTCGATACGACGTAATCCTTTGCTTTTATCACGTTTTAATTGATTACGTTTATTAATTTTTAATTGTTCATGTCGAGATAAGGGATTGGTTTTCGGACGCCCAGGTCTAAGTTCATCGGCGAATAGATCCCGGGTTGTGCGATCAGTCTGCTCTTTTGCCATAAATTTAAATGTTGATGGAAATTTGCTAGTTACTTAAAACAATCATACCCTAGCAAGATAACTATCGCTACTATCAGATAAAATATATCCTATTGATAAAGCAGTCTATTAGTGAGCAACTGAAATGAGACATAGCCAGTAAAACAGATAAATGTGAGCTTACTGGCGACTTGTGTCATGTTTAAGCGTTAATTTTTGCCTTTGATCCTATTTGCTGATACCAGAGTTGAGCATAAAACCCATTTAACTTGAGTAGATTATCATGGCTATCGAATTCAATTACTTGTCCTTCATTTATCACACAGATTTTATCAGCATGACGGATAGTATTAAGCCGGTGAGCAATACTAATTACTGTTCGACCCGCAGATAGATATTGCATATTTTTCATGATAGCGGCTTCTGAGTCGTAATCTAGCGCGGAAGTGGCCTCATCAAGAATTAAAATGCGTGGTTGTGTTAACAGGGCACGGGCAAGCGCTATGCGTTGCCGCTGACCACCTGATAAATTCATCCCCCTCTCTGCTAACTGGGTATTGAAACCCTGCGGAAGTTGTTGAATAAAATCCAATGCGCCTGCCATTTGTGCGGCCTGGGTCATGGCTTCGTCAGAAGCTGCCGGCTGACTTAAGCGGATATTGTCTGCTATTGAACCTGCAAACAGAATACTTTCTTGCAATACTACACTCATATTAAGGCGTAAAGCCATGGGATCAGCGACAGCCAGATCCATACCATCAATCGTAATTTGACCCTGCTGAGGAATATAAAGTCGTTGTAATAGTTTCGTTAAGGTACTCTTTCCGGATCCTGAAGGGCCTGTGATACCAATAAATTGTCCGGCTTTAATTGACAAGGATAGGTTCTGCAATACTTCTGGCATATCGCTAGCATAACGAAATCTGATGTGATTAAATTTAATATTACCCTCAAGAGATGCGGTATTAGTTAATCCTGTTTGGCCAAATTCGGTAGGTTCATCAAGAATATCACCAACACGTTTTAGTGCGATAAGGGTATGTTGAAAATCTTGCCATACTTGCGCCAGTCGGAGAATCGGTTGGGTTACATGGGCACTAAGCATATTAAAAGCAATTAATTCTCCAGGGCTAAGCTGGCCTTGCATCACGGCTTTAACACCAAACCATAATAAAATAGCGGTAGTTATTTTATTGACCAGTGTAATGATTTGACTGGCTATCACACTGCTTTTTTGCACCTGAAAGCTTTTTTGTAATTGGTGACTAAGGATTTTTTGCCAGCGTTGTAAAAACCTATTCTCTGTAGCAGTTGTTTTAATGGTTTCAATACCAGTAATTGATTCAGTAAGAAAAGTGGTGTTTTCGGCTTGAGCTTCATACTCTTTTTCTACCCGTTTACGGATAATGGGACCAATTAATAACCAAAAAATAAAATAGATAACCAATGAACCAACAACGATACTAGCGAGCAGTGCACTGTAATTGAACAACACAGTAATAAATAAGGTGACAAAAAAGAGATCGATAAACAACATTAAAGTTGAACCAGTGAGGAATTGCCGAATTTGCGCCATTTCACGAACCCGGGCAATAATTTGTCCTGTTTGTCGCTGTTTAAAATAATCGAGTGGTAGCCCTAATAAATGACGATATAAGCGGCCAGATAATTCAGCATTAATTTGGCCAGAGGTATGGTTAAAAATTTTATTACGAATAAAACTATAAATAGGTTCGGCTATTGCTAATGAGACCACAGCAAATGCTAAAACATGTAAGCTATTTAGGCTACGACCGACCAAGACTTTATCAATGAGATGTTGAAAAAGGATTGGATGGATAAGGGCAAATATCTGCACTACACTGGCGAGTATAAAAATATCTCTTAGTTGTTTATTTTGTCTAAGAACCGAAGGAGAAAACCAATCTAATCCAAACTTGATTTTTTTGGCAGTTAATTTTTTTTCTGCCACCAACAATACTTTAAATTTGATTGGGCTATTTGGATTATTATGATGAGGAAAAGTTAATGTTTTCTCAGAACACGGATTTATTACTTCAATGATTTGTTGCGTTATATTGGTAAATACCCACCATATTCCTTCTATTTCAATTAATGCGGGTAACGGGATTTGCTCTAGTTCAGTGAGTGTAAGAAAGTTTACTTTGCTTTTTAATTGTATGAAATCCGCACACTCTCGTAACTGCCAGTCAGTAAGATGTTCAGATTCTAATCCTAAAGAGTGAGTTAATTGTTCAATTGTAATGGATTTACTCAGTCGTTTACCAAGCCAGATTATTGCATCTAAGGCTTGGTTAGTGGTGTGGTTAGCTATTGCTACGGTAGAAAAAGTTTCCATAGTTTATTTCTCCCGCATTGATTCGGACAGGTATTCACGAATTGGACTTAATAGATAATCTATCACGCGCCGTTTATCGGTTTTGATTTCTGCCACAATAGACATACCTGGGGTGATATCAATTGAATGACCATCAACCATTAAATTATTTTGCTTTAGACTGATTTGCGCAGGAAAGATAAGACCTAGTTGTTCATCTTGGGCCGAATCACGCGAAATTGATAATACTTCTCCCTCAATAGTGCCATATCGCGTATAGGGAAAGGCATCGACTTTGACAGTGACATTTTGTCCAGGGCGAATAAAACCAATATCTTTATTTAATATCTTAACTTCGGCAAGTTGCACATCGTTATCGGGTACAATGACCATCAAATTTTGTGCCGGTTGTAATACTGCCCCTAAGGTATAAGTGGCTAATTGTTGTACGGTGCCAGTAACGGGTGAGCGGACAATTTCTAACTGCTCTCGTTCATCAAATTTTGCGTATTCTTGTTCTAGCATCGAGAGCTGGATCTCTGACTGCTTTTTTTTATCGTTCCATTCATGCTGTTTTTGTGATTGAAAAGCATTGAGCCGTTCTTTTAGGTTTTTTTCTTGCGAATCTAAAATATTTAGCTCAGAGGTTTGTTGAGCAATTAGACGCCTAATTTCTAATAACTCTTTTTCCTGTTCTAAATATTCTGATTTACTGATCATCTGTTTTTGGCTTAGGGTTTTACGGGCTTCTAACCGCTGTTTGATATTCTTTTGTAGCAAAAAGAGCACATTGAGATCATTGGTTTTCGCTTTTTGCGACGTATGATTAACTTCGATTTCAGAGGCTAAGCTAGCAATTTGTGCATCAAACTGTGCTTTTTCATGGTGATAGTTTTTGCTGATTTTTTCTTGTTGGCGCTTGGTTAATTGATGAAAGGTGAGTTGTTGATGGGGGATTTTGTTTTCCAGTAGCGATTGGTAAAGTAATTTTTCAATCGTATGATACTCGATTTGATGTGAAATACCGATGATATCCTGACTAACCCCCAGAGCGTCAAGGGTAAGCAGAGGTTCTCCTTTCTTTACATGTTGCCCGTTTTTTACATGTAATTCCGTCAATCGGCTCTGCTCATAAGCTTGAATAACTTGTGAATGTCCGGAAACGATAAGTCGACCGGTTGAGGTGGCTTGAACATCTAGCTGTCCCCAGTAGGCCCAACCCATAGTAATAACAACGCCCATACTTAAAGTTAGTGCCGTTAAACGTGCAAAAGGTGATGGCGGGCTATTCATCAACGCCAGATGTGAAGGCAAGAAGTCATAATTATATTGCATAAAGAACTGTTTTAACTTCCGTGTAATGCGATTTGTCATGAAGTGTCCTACTGCTGCTTTAACGATTGTTGTAATGACCACAGATAGTGGTAATGTTTTTTTAGTTGTAATAATTGTGTATGGCTTCCTTGCTCAATAATTTTGCCTTGATCCATGACAATAATATGATGGTGATGACTAACTGTGGACAAGCGGTGAGCAATCGTAATTACGGTCCGCCCTTGGGCAATTTTTTGCATATTTTGTTGGATTATGGCTTGGGTTTGATCATCTAAAGCGCTGGTGGCTTCATCAAAGATCAGAATACGAGGATTGCTTAGTATTGTACGAGCAATAGCAATACGTTGGCGCTGACCCCCTGATAATGATTGGCCACCTTCAGCAATCAATGAGTCGTAACCTAAAGGCATTTTTAAGATGAAATCATGAGCACCTGCTAACTTGGCGGCAGCAATGACTTCATCTAAAGTTGCATCAGGTTTTGATTGAGCAATATTGTTAAATACAGATTGGTTAAAGAGAAAATTTTCCTGTAACACGATACCGATTTGTTGGCGTAACGTAGCGATATTGAGCTGATAAAGGGGAATATCATCAATTAATATGCCGCCTTTTTCTGGGGTATAAAGGCGTAATAATAGACGCGCTAAAGTACTTTTACCGGAACCTGAAGCACCGACAATACCAATCATCTCTCCGGCGTTAATGGATAAATTGAATTGATTAATAATAAGAGGAAGATCCGGTTGATAGCGAAAATCGACATTTTGAAAATGGATCTTGCCGGTTAACTGTGGGTGTAAGCCTTCATTATGTTGTTCGGTTGGTAAATTAATGATTTGTGCTAGTTTATCAATCGCAACGCGTGTACGAATATAATCTCCCCATAATTGCACCAATTTTCCTAATGGTTGACTACTGTGAGAGACCATCATTTGAAAAGCGATTAACTGGCCTATCGTCATATTTAATGCGAGTACTTCTGCTGCACCGATCCATAAAATCACCGCCATCGTCAATTTTTCAATCAGCATGACGATATGGCTGCCTTGTGAGTTTATTTGTTGAGCTTGAAAATTACTAGCGATCATATCGGCAGTTTGCGCATCCCAGCGACGGATAAAACGTGGCTCAATAGCTAGACTTTTAATCGTTTCACTGCCGGCCACGCTTTCGGTTAAAAAAGAGGTATTGATTGCCGCATGCATAAATTGTGTTTCGGCTGCTTTTTCTATCTTTGGTGTTATTTTCCAGGCAAGTAACAAATAAAAGGGAATTGAGAGCAGAAAAATGAGTGTTAATGTTGTTGATAGAATTGACATTACATAAATAAAGACAAATAAGAAAAGAACATCGACCAGCAAAGTAAACATACTACCGGTTAAAAATTCACGGATGGTTTCTAGTTCTCTAACACGATTAACAATTGCGCCGACTTGACGGGTTTTGAAAAAGGAGAGTGGTAAGTGTAATAAATGCCTGATTAGTTTTAATCCGAGCCGGATGTCAATACGATTGGCGGTATGGATATAAATATATTCTCGGAAACCTTTTAAAATAACTTCAATAAAAGCGGCTATTATTAAGGTAAAAATAAGCACGTCTAAGGTGCTAAAGGCTTGATGGATCAGCACCTTATCCATAATAACTTGAATTACAATCGGTGATAACAGCGCCAGTATTTGTAATACAAATAATTTATAACAATAAATAACAGTCGTCAACAGTCGCTAATAGTCGATAAATTAAAATTAATACTCTGTTTTAAATCATTTTTATTTTTTACCTTAGTATATAATAGCTGTTTTTAGTCACCTATTATAATCCTTGTGTCATGAAATTTATGTACATATTGGTGTACATGAAATATCATAAAAAGATTGGACACAAGGAGAAAAAAAGATGGCGGTAAGTGATTCATGGTTAAGAGCGGTAAATGGTAAGCCACAAGCTAAAATGGTGACTAAATCAGACAGAGAGGGGTTATCAGTTCGCGTAACACCAAAAGGTAAAGTGATTTTTCAATATCGCTATCGTTGGCAAGGGAAAGGTGATCGGATAGATATTGGAACGTATCCGGCAATCAGTTTAAAAGATGCGCGGGATAGTGCGCT
>NZ_AUCC01000105.1 GCF_000429565.1 Arsenophonus nasoniae DSM 15247 | reverse complement strand
GATTGTCTGAATCAGGCTAAACGATGGGCGAAGAGTGCAACTAAACATAAACATTAATTTGAAACAGGTGAAATGATGAAAGAAATTACCGCAGAACAACAAATGCGGCTTGATATTTTAAGGTTGGTATTACTTGATACAGCAGCAGCACAAATAACTATCGATTTTGTGAAAGACGAGAAGCTTAAATTTGAGATATTTCGGGATTTATGGCATGAGTCCGGTGCGGAAAGTACGCCTGTTGCCCGTGCGCAAAAGTCAATTCAAAAAGGGAAAGAGGCTTTACTCCTTTTCCAGTAAATCTGGCGAGTAACTTATGGTGAGTAAAAAGAAAGTTGGACGTCCAAGTAAATTAGTCGTGAGTCTTAACAAGGCCAAAGACTATTTAATGGGCGAATATAAAACGGTAGGCGATGTGGTACCCAGTGTAGCTGGCCTAGCCTGTTACTTAGGTATTAGCAGGTCTACCGCCCAGGAATATGCTAAAGAAAATCAAGAATTTTCGGGCACGTTAGAGGCCATAAAAACTATCCAAGAAAATAGCCTGATAAATAATGGGCTTAAGGGTGATTTCAATCCAACAATTGTTAAGTTAATGTTATCTAATCACGGCTACGCAGAAAAACAAGAAACCGCCCTTACGGGTAAAGATGGCGGTGCGATTGAGACGGACAACAAAATCAGCATTGAATTTATAGGAATACCTAAAAGTGAAGGTGCAAATTAGCGAAAAGTTTGCCCCGATGTTTAAATCGAAGCGCATAAAAGTTTACTTTGGTGGCCGTGGCGGCATGAAAACGGTTTCTTTTGCTAAGATAGCATTAATAACAGCATCTATTAATAAACGTAGGTTTTTATGCTTACGTGAGTTTATGAATTCAATTGAAGATTCTGTACACGCTGTTTTGCAAGCAGAAATAGAAACGCTGAGGTTACAAAATCGGTTTCGTATTCTTGATAATTGCATTAAAGGCATCAATGATTCTATTTTCAAATATGGACAGCTAGCGCGTAATATTGCTTCTATCAAGTCAAAGCATGATTTTGATGTTGCATGGGTAGAAGAAGCAGAAACAGTATCAGAAAAGAGTCTTGATATACTCATTCCAACAATCCGTAAGCCTGGTTCTGAGCTATGGTTTTCATTTAATCCGGCAGAAGAAGATGGTGCTGTATATAAGCGTTTTGTTAAGCCATACAAGGACATAATTGATGATAAAGGCTATTACGAAGACGATGACTTGTATGTTGGCAAAGTGAGTTATCTAGATAATCCGTGGTTACCAGAGGAACTCAAAAATGATGCAGAGAAAATGAAGCGTGATAACTATAAAAAATGGCTTCATGTTTATGGAGGCGAGTGTGATGCTAATTATGATGATGCGATAATTCAGCCCGAGTGGGTTGATGCGGCTATTGATGCGCACATTAAGTTAGGATTTAAGCCCAAAGGCATTCGTGTTATTACCTTTGATCCCGCTGATTCTGGACAGGATGAAAAGGCGCTATCAAAACGATATGGAGTTCTTGTTGAGGATTGCGTAAGTTGGTCAGAAGGTGATGTGGCAGACGCTACCATAAAGGCATTTGATGAAGCATTTGACTATCGGGCTGATGATTTTATTTATGACAACATTGGCTTAGGTGCTGGCACAGTAAAAACCTATTTAAGATCTAGCAATGACGGTAATAAGATGGTTGTAACTGGATTTGGTGCTGGAGATTCACCTGATTATCCTGATGAAATATATGTTCCTGGCAATGGAGAATATATTCCATCTTTAAATAATGATGACAGAACTAACCGCGATACGTTTAGAAATAAACGAGCTCAATATTGGGTTTATTTAGCAGATAGATTTTATAAAACGTGGTGTGCAGTTGAAAAGAAAGAATATATTGATCCTGAGGAACTGATAAGTCTATCATCAAAAATAGATAAATTATCACAACTTAAATCTGAATTAGTAAAACAACAACGAAAACGCACACCTGGTAATCGATTAATTCAGTTGATTAGTAAAGAGGAAATGAGATCAAAAGGAATAAAATCACCCAATATGGCTGATACACTAATGATGTCATTTGCTAATCCTTTCCGTATAAAAGAAGACACCGAAATAATTGTCCCCTCATCTTCCAGTTGGTAATTATGGCTGAAACATTACAAAAAAAACATGAGCTCATAATGCTCAGGTTCGACCGTGCAGATTCATCGCAGAAATATGTAAGAGAAAAATGTATAGAAGCGACAAGGTTTGCCAGAGTTCCTGGTGGGCAATGGGAAGGCGCTACAGTATCAGGCACAAAAATAAGCGATCATTTCGAGAAGTATCCGAAGTTTGAAATCAACAAAATCGCTACTGAGCTCAATCGGATTATTAGTGAATATCGAAATAATCGGATTACGGTTAAATTCAGGCCTGGCGATAAAGAGGCTAGTGAAGAACTATCAAGCAAATTAAATGGTTTATTTCGCGCTGATTATGAAGAAACCGACGGTGGTGAGGCATGTGATAATGCCTTCGATGATGCAGCGACAGGTGGATTTGGATGTTTTAGGTTAACTACTAGTTTAATTAATGAACTTGATCCAACTGATGAAAGGCAGCGGATATCTATAGAGCCAATTTATGATCCCTCCCGTTCCGTTTGGTTTGATCCAGACGCTAAAAAGTATGATAAGTCTGATGCAACGTGGGCTTTTTGCATGTATTCAATGTCAGTTGATAAATACAAAGCAGAATACAACAAAGATCCTGCCACTTTAGATAACAGAATTGACAGATTATGGAATTATGAGTGGTTTGATAATGATATTGTTTATATTGCTAAATACTATGAAGTAAAAAAAGAATCTATTGAAGTTATCAGCTTTATAAATCCTATCACTAGTGAAATAGTTACATATGATAGTGATCAAATTAAACAAGTTTTTGATGAATTGTTAGAAATTGGTTTTGTTGAAGAAGCAAGAAGAACAATAAAACGTAAACGTGTTTATGTTTCTGTTGTTGACGGTGATGACTTCTTAGAAAAAGAACAGCTAATACCTGGTGAACACATTCCGCTCATTCCTGTTTATGGTAAACGCTGGTTTATTGATGATATTGAGAGAGTAGAAGGTCACATAGCAAAAGCCATGGATGCCCAGCGTCTCTATAACTTACAGGTATCTATGCTTGCAGACTCGGCAGCGCAAGATCAAGCCTCTATTCCGATTGTTGGAATGGAACAAATTAGGGGTTTAGAAAAACACTGGGCAGATAGAAATAAAAAAAGACCAGCTTACTTACCGCTGAGAGAAGTAAAGGATAAGCAAGGTAATGTTATTGCGCCTGCTGTTCCTGCTGGCTATACCCAACCACAGCCTCTTAGTCAATCAATGGCTGCATTATTGCAACAAACTAGTAATGATATTCAAGAAGTCACTGGATCAAGCCAAGCAATGCAGCAGATGCCGAGTAATATAGCAAAAGAAACAGTTAATAATCTGATGAATCGTTCAGATATGTCTTCATTTATCTATTTAGATAACATGGCTAAAAGTCTCAAAAGGGCGGGAGAAGTTTGGTTATCGATGGCAAGAGAAGTTTATGGATCAGATAGACAAGTTAGAATAGTTAATGAAGATGGGACGGACGATATAGCATTAATGTCAGTTGCTATTAGAGATGAGCAGACAGGGAGCATTATAGCGATGAATGATTTATCAGTTGGTCGTTATGATGTCACTGTTGATGTAGGCCCATCTTATACAGCAAGGCGTGATGCTACCGTTTCAGTTTTAACTAATCTACTGAACGGTATGTTGCCTCAAGATCCAATGCGTGGAGTTGTCCAAGGAATTATTCTAGATAATATGGATGGAGAAGGACTTGACGAATTTAAGGAATATAACCGCAAACAGTTATTAACTCAGGGTGTCATTAAGCCCCGCAATACCGAAGAAGAGCAAATTGTTACGCAGGCAATACAGCAATCACAGCAGCCTAACGCTGAACTTGTGGCAGCTCAAGGGGTGTTAATGCAGGGGCAAGCAGAGGTTCAAAAAGCAAAAAACGAAGAACTTGCTATTCAGGTTAAAGCGTTTCAGGCTCAGACTGAAGCTAGAGTAGCAGAAGCTAAAGTTGTCCAGATTCTTGCATCTGCTGACAGCAATAAGAGAGCAGAAATTAGAGAGGCTCTTAAAATGCTTCATCAATTTCAAAAAGAACAAGGTGACGCTTCCAGAGCTGATGCCGAGTTAATGCTAAAAGCAGCTGATACGCAACATAAGCAAAACTTAGATGTTGCTAAAACAATTCAATCACAAAACAGTTAACAGTCTCCTGCGAACTTCTCGCAGAGTTAAGGAATAATAAATGGAAAATGAACTGACTATCGATAATCAGGTTATTACTATGCCTGAAAATAAGGAAACACAACAGCAAAATATAATAGATAAACAAACGCTGGATAGTGACAGCAGTACTATTCAAGAGTCAAATGTTGAAACTAAAAATCAGGAAGTAGATTTAGAATCAGATTATTCTCTACAAATTGGTGATGAAGAAATATCACTAAGTGAAGAAGATGACTCAATAGAAGGAAATTCAGCGCCTAAGTGGGTTAAAGACCTGAGAAAAGGTTTTAAAGAGACACAGAAAGAAAATCGCGACTTGAAGCGTCAGCTTGAGGAATTAGCAACCAAGCATGCTTATCAGCCGCAAGTTAACCATAATGACGTTATTCCTACTAAACCTACGCTGGAATCATGTGATTATGATGAAGAGATATATGAAAAAGCACTTACAGATTGGCATGAGAAAAAAAGCCATGTCGAACAAAAGAAACAAGCGCAACAAAGGCAGCAACAAGAAATTCAGGAACGATTTATTCAACGTTTAAAATCTCATCAACAACGTGCAGCTAAATTACCTGTAAAAGATTATACGGAGATGGAGGAAGTTGTACGTTCAGAAGTTCCAATATTACAGCAGGAAATTTTAATTCATGCTGCTGATGAAGGAACAGAACTTATCGCCTATGCGCTTGGTAAAAACAAAGAATTACGCCAGCAGTTAATAGCTGAGAATGATCCTATACGTGCAGCGTTTCTATTAGGTCAAATTAGTCAGAAAGTAAAACTGGCACCTAAACCTAAAAAAACATCTAAGCCAGAACCTGAGCTAAAAGGTGGAGCAGGAAACGTTAAATCAGATGAGTTTAACAAATTGTGCCCAGGTGCAATTATTGAATAATGGTATAAAAATATGGCAAATAATTTAGATTCCAATGTTAGTCAAATTGTTTTAAAGAAATTTTTACCTGGCTTTATGTCAGATCTTGTTTTGTGTAAAACCGTTGACAGGCAATTATTATCTGGAGAAATAAATTCAAGCACAGGTGATAGTGTTAGTTTTAAACGTCCACATCAATTTAGATCTGAAAGAACAGAGACAGGTGATATCACAGGAAAAGATAAAAATAATCTTATTTCTGGTAAAGCAACAGGTCGTGTAGGTGAATACATTACTGTAGCAGTGGAATGGCTTCAAATTGAAGAGGCATTAAAGTTAAATCAACTTGAGCAAATTTTATCACCGATTCATGAACGTATGGTAACCGATCTTGAGACAGAATTAGCGCATTTTATGATGAATAATGGCGCTTTATCATTAGGTTCACCAAATACACCAATAAATAAGTGGTCTGATGTTGCTCAAACCGCTTCATTTATGAAAGATATTGGCATTAAAACTGGTGAAAATTATGCAGTTATGGATCCGTGGTCTGCACAACGTCTTGCAGATGCGCAATCTGGTTTACATGCTGCAGATCAATTAGTTCGTACAGCATGGGAAAATGCTCAAATATCAGGTAATTTTGGTGGTATTCGGGCGTTAATGTCTAATGGGCTTGCATCAAGAGAACAAGGTGATTTTGGTGGAACAATAACGGTTAAGTCAGATCCTAAAGTTGATTATATTTCAGTTAAGGATTCCTATCAGTTTACGATAACATTGACAGGCGCAACACCTAGCAAGACTGGATTTTTAAAGGCAGGTGATCAACTAAAATTTACCTCCATTAGTTGGTTAAATCAGCAAAGCAAGCAAACTTTATATAATGGATCAACAGCAATTAGTTTTACAGCAACTGTACTTGAGGATGTTGATTCAAATGGCTCAGGAGATGTTACTGTAAAATTGTCTGGCGTTCCGATTTATGACGAAAAAAACGCTCAATACAATGCTGTTGATGTAAAAGTTAAGGCGGGAGATGAGGTCTCCATCATTGGTACATCCAAACAACAAATGAAACCAAATTTGTTTTACAACAAGTTTTTCTGTGGTTTAGGAACAATACCTTTGCCTAAATTGCATAGTCTTGATTCAGCAGTAGCAACATATGAAGGTTTTTCTATTCGTGTTCACAAATATTCCGATGGTGATGCAAATAAACAGATGATGAGATTTGATTTATTACCTTCTTATGTCTGTTTTAATCCGCATATGGGTGGACAATTTTTTGGTAATCCTTAACCATCTTTTTAACAATAAGGGAGCTTTTGCTCCCTTTTTATTTGGAATTCGAAAATGGAAAGAAAGAGTATTTTTTATTGGGCAGACAATGAAATAGGTTATGTACAAGCTGTTATAAAAGCTAGTGATCTATCAGTATTCGAAAAAATGGGTTTTGTTTCATCTGTCGATGAAGTAAAAAAACCAAAGGCATCTAAAAAAGATAAAGGTGCTAAAGATGACGAAACAGTTAACTAAAGGCGATATTGTTTTATTTGCCTTGCGTAAAGCAGCTATTGCTTCCGATGCAACTCAAACAGAAGTAGAACCTCCTTCAATGGAAGATGGTATTAATGATCTTGAAGATTTAATGGCTGAGTTACAAATTAAATTTGGTGATTTTGGTTATCAGTTTTCATTAGATGAAAAACCATCGACAGATGATGAATCAGGTCTTCCAAGCAAATATAAGCATGCTATTGGATATCAATTAATGTTAAGAATGTTATCTGATTACGGTATTGAACCAACTCCAAGGCAAGAAGCATCTGCATATTCATCTTATGATTCGCTTCTAACGGATACATTAAATGTTCCATCGATAGAAAGGCGTGGCGATATGCCTATCGGTCAGGGTAATAAATATACCTCATTAAGCAATGATAGTTATTATGTTGAGAGAAATTTTCATGCCAAAGATACAGATTCCAATTGCTAAAGGTCTTGGCAAAGATTTTAGGACAGCGGATTATATTGATGCATTGCCAGTAAATATGCTGGCAACACCCAAAGAGATACTGAATGCGGCCGGTTATTTAAGATCATTCCCTGGAATAGAAAAAAAACAGGAAGTTAACGGGGTATCCCGTGGTGTACAATTTAATACAAAAAACAACACTGTCTATCGAGTCTGTGGCAATAAACTTTATCTTAATGACAAAGAAATAGCTGATATATCAGGTAAGGGTAGAGTTTCGCTATCACATTCAGGTAATAGTCAGGCGGTTTGTTTTGACGGTAAACTAAAGTTCTATCGATATGACGGTACAGAGAAAGCATTATCAAACTGGCCAAAGGATAAATACCCGCAATATGATTTAGGCGAAGTGATTGATGTTTGTCGAAATCGGGGGCGTTACATCTGGCTACAAAAAGGCGGTGAACGATTTGGGGTGACTGATCTGGAAGATGAATCTAAACCGGATAGATATCGCCCCTTCTATCGTGCCGAATCTCAGCCAGATGGGATAGTTTCAGTGGCATCATGGCGAGATATGCTTATTTGTTTTGGTTCTTCTACGATAGAATACTTTTCATTAACCGGTTCTTCTGATACTTCACAGCCTATTTATATTGCTCAACCAGCTTATATGATCAAGATAGGTATTGCGGGTCGTGATTGCCAATGCCGATATCAGGATAATTATGCCATTATCAGTCATCATTCTATTGGTCAGCCATCAGTTTATATCATAGGTTCAGGTGAGAAAAACAAAATATCCACCGCCACCATTGATAAAATAATGAGCCATTATTCTGCTGATGAATTATCTACATCAGTCATGGAGTCCATTAAATTTGATAACCATGAGTTATTAATTATTCACCTTCCAAAACATACGCTTTGCTTTGATGTTGCTGCAAATAATCAATGGTCAATACTTAAATCAGGATTTTATGATGACCCCTATCGTGCTATTGATTTTATGTTCTATGGGAATCAAATCACAGTGGGTGATAAGAAAGAAGGCGTTATTGGTCATTTAGTTTTCAATGCATCAAATCAATATGAACAACACGCTGAACATATTCTTTATACACCAATGATAAAAGCTGATAATGCAAGATT
>NZ_AUCC01000104.1 GCF_000429565.1 Arsenophonus nasoniae DSM 15247 | reverse complement strand
CACCTCTTTGAACGGAAAATAACTCAAAGCATGAGTCGGCGAGGTAATTGCCTCGATAATGCCGTGATGGAAAGATTTTTTAGGAGTTTAAAGACAGAAAGACTTAACCGTTTATCGTTTATGAATCATCAATCTGTTGTCTGTGAAGTTGAAAATTATATTCAGTTTTACAATTATTATCGACGCTATTCAACGATTGGTTATTTAACGCCACATCAAAAATATCATGAACTAAAAAATGCCGCTTAGATCTTCTACAGAATTTGTTGACCATTACACTTTTCGCGGGAATGAATTTTGGATTGAAGCTTAAAGAGCTTATGGCTCGTCACGATGACCTGGCACGGTTGCGGTGGCGATAAAAATTTACGACAGGGTAGATCTATCCTTAGCTTACAAATGATTAATAATTAACCGTTTTTTGCCGTGTATTCTCCTCCCTTATCTCAACATTAAAAATAATTTACGGAAAATCAGCGAAAAATCAAAAATCATTTCATTATAATGCAGGTTAATTAGTAACCATTTCGGGTATTAATTTCTTATACATGAACCGTCTTTATTCAATTAACTTTAAAGTTGATTTGATACTAATTTTTTCTGGCGAAAAAGTTAAGGTATTAGGGTTATAGAGCCAATCCTGACCAGTTTCCTGATAATTTAATTTAAATAGCCCATCGATATTAATATTATTTTTACCGCTAGCATCAAGTGGTATTGTAATTAGTTTTTTGTTATTCGGTTTCAGTTCCTGACCAGCAATATTAAACGTAAAATTTAATCCGGTTAAATTGGTAGTGAAAACCTCGCTAGATTTTGTGCTGTCTGAATAAACTTCTAGAGTAACGCGTTTATTATCAAGATTAAGGTTATTATGAGCCTGACACGTTAAATTTAGGCCGCCAATATTGCTTACTGACTGAGGGTTTAATGTTATATCGTTATTGATATTAAGATTAAATTTTTTCCAATAATAGCTAGAACTACAATCTATTTGAGTAATATTATTTAATCCAGATAAACTAAATCGATAATTTCCTTTTGGGGTATTATTTAAACCTTTTTCACCATCAAGCTGAAAAATATTTAATATTTTAACACTATTATTTATATCAAATGTACCCTCTTTCTTTATGTAAACCTTTACTGCAATTGTCCCTCTTTTGGGATTACTAGCTTGCACTTCTATATCGGTTTTGAGCCTTCTTTGTTTTTCTGGTATACTGGCATCCAAATCGGTGTCTTTACCATTATAGGTTATGCCAAATTTCATTCCTTTTGGAATAACTGATATATCCACTTCTGGGAAATAATAAAAATAGACTGGTTCGGATATATAAGAAGTACATTCCACATTTCTAGTAAATAGTTCAGATACCCAAATTTTTTCTCCGTTATTAGAATCCTTAGGGAGCAAAACATTATCTACAATTTTAGTCTCACGATAAGGATCATTCGTTTCACCTAAAACCTTGCATTCCAGTGCTAACGCGCTGCCAGTATAGAAAAACAGCATTGACATAATAAGTGCTATTTTTTTCATTGATAACTCCATATCTATTTCACACTCAACGAGTGATTATTAATTATCTGATGACAATGTTATAATGGTATACTGAACTTTAAACTTGCCAGACACCGCATTATTCGTAGACGAAGTTACTGTGCCATCGAACTTACCCGGTATTTCACTTTTCGGTGAAAACTTAACTTTGCCTTGATTATCGGTTGTAAGTTTTTCATTAATCGATAAATCTGGAACTAACATATCTAGAGTATAATTTTTCAAAATATTATCATTTTTATCAGTCACACTAATTTCAAATGGATACTCTGATTGTGTATCCGCTGGTATAATATTATTTTTCTTTAATGATTTAATTTGAATCCTAGCAGTTGCTGTATCACCAACAAAACTTACTGTTTTATCTGCTTTTTCTACATTTTCATCGGCTAATTTTGCACTTACCTGAATATTATCAACGGCTTTAGTTGTGCTGGTTAAATCAATTTTAGCCTCTCCTTTAGCGTCGGTTTTACTCTTTGCTGGTTGTGGTAATGTAGCATCGGCACCTTTATCTTGTTGCCATGTAACCTCTACATTAGGTACCAAATTGTCATTCGCATCTTTTACCACTGCGATAAAAGTGAATGCATCCCTACCATTAGCAACTTTGCTGGTATTATCACCATCTAATGTCACCTGTTTTAATCTTGCGGTTTTATTATCAGCCGTTAACGTCACAGTTACCGGTGCAAGGTTTACCTCCAAGTCATTAAATTTAGCCGTTATGCTGATATCCCCCACCTGCGTACCAGTTAATTTTGCGGTATAAACCCCTGGTGTTTCCTCGGTGATTTCTGACACTGTAACTTTACTGTTTGTTGGATCTATACTAAAGGATACTTTATCCAGGTAACCGGTAATTGGGTTATCTTTAATATCGATTAAGGTTAGCTTCAAAGTCGCGCTCTCTTTACCATCTGCGACAATAGTAATAGGCTCGGCAGTTAGCTTGGATTTGTCTAAACTTGGATTACTGCTATCGGCAGTTAAGGTTACTTTAGCCGCATTTTTAACTGGCAACACAACGTCATTAACTTTAACTTCAATAGACGCTTGACCCGCAGTGGTACCGGTTAATGTGGCAGTATAAATACCGTTACCCTCATCCTTAACCGCATCACTCACATGACTATTTTTTAAGCTACTCTTAAACTTAACTACTTGGCCTACCAGCGGATTATCATTCACATCCAGCAAGGTCAATTTTATTGTCGAGCTAGTATTACCGTCAGCAACAATGGTTGTTGGATCGGCTTCTAATTTAGAGTTGTCCTTACCGGGGTGCTTGTTATCGGCGGTTAAGGTTACTTTAGCACTATTTTTAATCTGCAATACTGCACCATTAACTTTAACTTCAATAGACGCTTGACCCGCAGTGGTACCGGTTAATGTGGCAGTATAAATACCGTTACCCTCATCCTTAACCGCATCACTAACATGACTATTTTTCAAGTCACTCGTGAACTCGACTTTTTGACCTGCCAGCGGGTTATCATTGACATCCAGCAAGGTCAATTTTATCGTCGAGCTAGCTTGACCGTCAGCAACAATTTCTATCGGATCGGCTTCTAATTTAGATTTATCCTTACTGGGTTTGCTATTATCGGCGGTTAAGGTCACGGTAGCGGTCTTGCCAACCAGAGGTTTACCATTAACACCAACACTAATAGTAGCTTGTCCGGCTTTAGTTCCAACTAAAGATGCTTCATAAATTCCATTACCCTTTTCAGTCACCTTGCCGATCTCGCTACCCGGTAGACTAGGGGTAAACACTACCCCTTGCTCGGCAAGTGGGTTACCGTTAACGTCCTTCAATTCCAACGTTATTGTTGAAGATATTTTGCCATCAGCAACGATACTGCTAGGGTTGGCCGCCAATTTAGACTTATCGGCACTCGGTTTACTATCATCGGCACTCAAAGTGACTTTTACCACTTGACTGACAATTAATGGTTGACCGTTGACTTCAACACCAAGGGTAGTTTCTCCCGCCGTTGTTCCTGTCAGTTTTGCGGTGTAAACGCCATTATTTTCCTCTACGGTGTCACCAATTTTGCTATTTGTCAGGGTGGTACTAAATTTCACTTTATCTTTCAGACCAGAAATGGCATTACCATTAACATCCTGTAAGGTTAGTTTTACTGTTGAGAATGCCGATCCATCGGCCACAATACGAGTAGGATTAGCTTCCAGTGTGGATTTATCAGCGCCAGGTTTGCTACTATCAGCCGTCAATGTAACCACAACTGGGCTGACAGTTAATACAGCACCATTGACTTCAACACCAATCTTACTTTCACCTGCCGTCGTCCCTGTTAGTTTAGCCGAATAAACGCCATTACTTTCCTCTACGGTGTCACCAACTTTGCTATTTGTCAGACTAGTAGTAAATTTGACCTGATCTTTATGGCCAACAATCGCATTACCATTAATATCCTTTAAGGTAAGTTTTATGACCGAAGATTCCGTTCCATTAGCCACAATGCGGTTAGGAGTAGCTTCAAGTTTAGATTTATCCGCTCCAGGTTTAGTATTATCTGCGATCAAAGTGACTTTCGTCACCGCGGTCATATTTAGTACATTACCATTAACCTCAACACCAATTACTGCTTCTCCAGCCTGAGTACCCGTCAGCGTTGCGCTATAAACACCTTCGCTGGTCTCTTTTGTTCCACTTGTCTGACTTTTCGCTAAATTACTAGTAAAATTAACTTGCTGACCGCCAAGTAAGTTATCATTAATATCTTTTAGCACCAAAGTCAGAGTGGAAGTCTCGACACCATTAGCAACAACAGTACTAGGAGCAGCGGTTAATTTAGATTTCTCACCACTCACATTACCACTATCAGCGGTTAAAATTACTATTACCGGGCTCACTGTTAGTAGCTTACCTGCGACTTCAACACTGATTTCAGTCTTACCGGCTTTAGTTCCGGTTAGTGGAGCAGTATATATACCAGGTTCGCTTTCCGTTACTGGGGTTGCACTACTGTTAGCTAACGTGGTGTTAAATTTCACGCTTTGACCTGAAATTAAATTACCATTGACATCTTGCAGCGTCAGTTTCAATGTTGAAACAGCTTTACCATCAGCCATAATCTTATCCGGTTTGGCTTCCAGTTTAGATTTAGTGGGGCTTGGGTTGTCACTATCTGCAGTTAATAACACTTTTGCAGTTTTATTTTTCAATACTGAACCATTAATTTTAACGCCAACGGTGCTTTCTCCGGCAGTAATACCTGTCAGTTCAGCGGTATAAACCCCATTGCCTACCTCTTTAGTATTTTTGATCTGACTATTGGTCAAACTCGTGGTAAAGTCCACTTTATCACCAGAAATAGGATTGCCTTGCGCATCTTTCAATTCCAGTTTCAAGTTAGCGGCGGTTTTACCATTGGCAACAATCGTTGCCGGTTGTAATGTCAATAATGATTTTTCTGCGCTCGGGTGACCGGTGACAAAAGCAACTGACTGGGTTTTTTGACTACCATTAATTTCGGCAGTGACTTCGCTGCTACCCGCTTTGGTACTGGTAACACCAAAGATCAGTTCTCCGCGTTGGTTAGTATTTGCCGTTGCTCCATTCTCAATGACTGCGCCATCGGTTGCTGTAAGATTAACCGCTATATTTTCTACCGCGTTACCATTTTGATCGGTCACCAATGCATATAGCATATTCTTCTCTTTACCATCAGCTAATGCTTTATCCTTAGTAACATTTAACTTGGCAATCTGAGCTGAATTTCGATCAGCGCTAAATTTGAGCGGCCCATTTTTATAGTTGCCGTTTTCCATCGTTGCGGTGATCTTGCCTTCTCCAGCTACTTTACTGGTTATATAAATTACCGCTTTTCCTTGGCTATCAGTGGTTGCTGTTATCCCATCCCCATTGGTAGCACTCTGGGAACCATTAGACAATGTTGCCCCCAATTTGCCATCCTGTTGTTTTAAGCCATCAACGCGGAAAGTAATTACTTGATGACTCAAGGGCTGTCCATGTTCATTGGTGATCACCGCGGTGGTGGTAAAATGATCGCGATCATTAGCCGGTAAAACGGAATTAGGCTCGACAATCAAATCATTAACCACATTTCTGGAAGGTTTTACCCGTATTGTGGTCGTCGCTCTGTTTGATTCATTGTCATTATTATCTATCCCCACCGCACTAATTTGATATTCTTGCGCGGTATTCTTTTGTGTTTTATAAACATAAGCCGGTAAGATAATTTCTAGTTGAGTCGGTGAAATAACCTGATAACTGCCACCATTGGCAATAAAACTAGGCGAGACTGTCCAGTTGATTTTTTTCAAACCATATTTGGTTTTATTAACAGTGGCAGGAATAATAATCGTTTCTTTTGCTTCCGCTCTCATTTCGACTGGTAACGAAATATTAATTAATTCCTGTTTCCGATATTGCATAACAATATCATAATTTCGATCGACAAAATCATACTTATTGCCAACCAAACTACGCATAACATCAACAGCATCAGGATCTAACTGTTGCGATAATGGTACGCCAAAGCGATAAATAATATCCATGCCAACCATAGTGTCATTACGATCACCGGCCGCATGCTCTCCTTTCAGGGTGATTAATGGTATTGGCGTGTAATTTATGCCTAATGTCAAGGCGTAAGGATCGTCTTTTAATTTATCTGGATCGACACCGGTACCAAGATGGACACCTTTGCCAAAATATTTTTCATATTTAATACTACCACCCAGTTTAGGGTAAGTCGGTAAATAGGCTTCGGCGCGAACATCAAAGCCCGTTGCCGGACGCTCATCATAATCATCCATTACCGCTATTTTCGATTGGTGCCAGTCAGTTAAACCAAAATAACCATTGGCGGCCAATTTTAAATAATCAGTCCAAGCTTCGCCGCCAAGACCTAATCGGGCATTGCCACCGCTATAATCATAATCATAGAAGGTATTAATGCCATACATCCAATTACCCCAATATTGGCGATAACCTAAACCTAAATTTAAAGTATTTCTGTCTTTATTGGTTCTTAATCCCAATTGGGTAAAAAGCAGACTATTTATGCTATCAATAACAGGTAATAAAAAATCACCCGAAAATTTTCTATCAGTACCGATAGAAATACGGGCAGTACCGTACTGATTTAACCAATCATTAAGTCGCTGGTTAACCAAACCTTCGCCAATATTTTTTGCATAACCGATTGAAGCATCAACTGCATTTCTATTTGCTAAAATATTACCAACCTGGCTGGCAATTGAAGCTAAAGTTTGATCTGTATTATCTTCAGGTGGTGTTTCCGCTCCACCTAAATTAGGTAAAATAGTATTAATCGTATTGGCACTATTGCCTTTAGTTTCAAGACTTGGTGGCATTTCTAACGGATAATGTCCTGAACTTAAACGTTCAGAAGGAAATAGAGAAGTTTCCCCCTGAGATGATGATGCAGTATTATCTTCAGTAATGATATTATTACTCTCGTTTGCATCATTCATTAAGGATTGAATACCTGAGATAGTATCTGCCATTTCAGCATTTTCAATCGCTTTTACGGCAGAAGATATAGGTAATAAAGCAACTAAAAAAAGATGAATTAATAATAAAATATAAGAAATTACTTTCTTGGATGAAATAAATTTTTTAAACATTGAATTTCCATGAAAAATTTAATTAGTTTTTATATTTTTGTTAAATAAATTTATCTATATCGTGTTTTATTTTTTAACCTAACTAATTAACAAAATTAGTATTTTTTATATTTTATATATCATTAGTGATTTTAATAAATTTCATCAAAAATTTCTCTGTAGATTAATATTTAAATATTATTTAACACAATAAACTTTAAACTAACAAAAATCAAACAAGGTAATTAATTTATAATTTAGTTGAATTATATATTCATAACATATGTTTCATATCTTAAATATCTAATAAAAATACGTCGCTCTCTCTAAAATACATAATCTATATTATTCTGTTAAACTATAACATCAGAGTTAATTTAAATGATGTTTAATTTTAAAGAAAAACACTTTCTAAACGTATTATTTATAATATATATATATATATATATATTAAATAATATTATTTCTTATAAATGTAAGTATATATGAATTACAAATGATAATATTTGTTTAAACCTAAGATCGGGATGGGGAATATTCACAGATAGCTTCCTCCTACACCACCATATAGACCCAGTGGAAGCGAAGCTACAATTTGAAGCCATTTGATTTTTAAACAAATTTCTCGTATGAAAAATCACCGGTTCATCTCCTAAAACTTATCTCAATACTGATATGATACATCCATATAAAACAGCCCAGGGGGATAGTGATGTCTTCATGCTACGATCAAACCATTCTAGATTTTTGGACACTCACTGCGGAAGAAAGCACATTATTGTCTGGCATGACAGATAAAGATCGTTTAGGATTTGCCACACAACTTAAATTCATTGATATTCATGGACGTTTCCATGAACACCACAATGAGATTATTGACCCACAGGCCGTTCAATGGTTAGCAACACAGATAAAAGTTACGCCTGACCTACTGGGTTCGTATGATTTTCCGGTCGTCAGAGCAGGTGTAATGGTCAACAAATTCTGTAGAAGATCTAAGCGGCATTTTTTAGTTCATGGTTAGGAAATTGAATCGCTTTTAAAGTGAGTAGCAAAAGCCATCCCTTATTGCAAAAAGGAGATGGGGATCGATTTATTGTGTTTAGTGCCAGTTAACATTTCCTCAGAGAGTGTAATTTCTAACCTGATTTCCTTATTTTAGACACATTGATCCTGCGTTTAGCTGCGTAACCATCGCTTTTTCTCCAGGTTATGCAGTCTTTCTGACAACAATTCCGTT
>NZ_AUCC01000103.1 GCF_000429565.1 Arsenophonus nasoniae DSM 15247 | reverse complement strand
ATGTCATTATCCCTCTGAGCACGCTTAAGTTGAACTTCTAATTCTTGTATGCGCTGTTGCTCGGGTGTTAACGCTTTTGATTTTACAGGCGTATTCCCATTTAACTCGGCAAGATATTGTTGCTTCCATCGTGATACGGCAGATTTACCCGCACCGGATATTTTTTCAACTTGGATATTGCTATATCCACCTTCAACCATGAGTTTTGCATATTCCAGTTTTTGCTTTCCGCTAAAGGTTACTTTTACTTTTCGGGTCATATTTATACCTATAAGATTTTGCTTAATTATAAGCTATAAATCTCTACAGTTTTATTAGACCACTACACCCTCGGTAAAGCATTAACTTCCTATGACATCAATGTTATGGCATTACGTTCTCTCCTTTTACAAGCTTCTTTTAACTATGAACGTATGCAAGCCGGTGGATGGTTATATACGCTAATTCCCGCTTTACGTAAAATTCATAAAAATCCACAAGATCTTGCCAATTCCATGAAAATGCATATGGAATTTATTAATGTTCACCCGTTTGATGTCACTTTTTTATCCGGCCTAGTATTAGCAATGGAGCGCAGTAAAGAGAAAATTTCGACTATTCGCGCAGTTAAAGTTGCCTTGATGGGGCCATTAGGGGGAATAGGTGATGCCTTATTTTGGCTGACTCTACTACCAATCTGTGCTGGTATTGGTGCTTCACTTGCTTTACAGGGTAGTATTTTTGGCCCGATCGTTTTCTTATTGTTATTTAATATTGTTCATTTTGCCTTACGATTTGGTTTAGCGCATTACGGTTATCAAGCAGGGACTAAAGCAATTGCGATACTAAAAACGCATACCAAAAATATTTCTCATGCTGCCTCTATTGTCGGTATGACGGTAATTGGGGCATTAGTAGCTTCCTATGTTCATCTCTCTACGCCGTTAGTACTAAAAGCCGGTGAGGCTAAGGTAGCATTACAAACAGATGTGCTGGATAAATTAATGCCCAATTTATTACCACTGGCTTTCACACTGATCGTCTACGGTTTTTTGAAACGAGGCTTTTCACCAGTAAAAATGATCGGCATTACCATTCTATTTGGGCTGGCCGGTAAATTAGTTGGATTCTTATAAGGAGTAAATATGTTAGGCATTGTCATTACTGGCCATGGAAGCTTTGCTAGTGGTTTAATGCAAGCAATGGAGCAAATTGTTGGCAAACAATTGCAATGTACTGCCATTGATTTTACTGAAGGCATGACAACAGAAGATCTATATGAAGCACTAAATCAAGCCAGTAAAATTTGTGATGAGGGTGATGGCTTAGTATTTCTTACTGATTTACTAGGCGGCACACCCTTTTATCAAGCCGCGCAGTTAACATTGCCCCATCCACAATGGCAAGTCCTAACCGGAACAAATATGCAAATGGCAGTTGAAATGATGCTAGAACGACAAAGTCTCGATGCAGAAAAATTTCGTGATATGGCGCTGGATTGTGGCCATCAAGGATTAACCAGTTTATGGCATCAACAACAGCAAAATAAAGGATCCCATAATAATGATGGTATTTAAGGAGTTACCATGTATTTAATTTCTACCCGAGAAATGCTAAAAAATGCCCAACGGGGGCGATATGCGATACCGGCGTTTAATGTTCACAATTTAGAAACTATTCAAGTTGTGGTAGAAACTGCGGCCAACATGGCTTCACCGGTCATTCTGGCCGGTACACCGAGTACCTTTACCTATGCCGGCCTTGAATACATAGTATCTATTTGCACCCAGGCCGCTTCATTAAACAAACTACCCCTTGCGCTTCATCTGGATCATCATGAAGAATTGACCGATATCTGCCATAAAGTTAAAGCCGGAGTTCGCTCGGTGATGATCGATGCCTCCCATCTACCCTTTGCAGAAAACATCGATACAGTAGCTAATGTTGTTCAATTTTGCCACCGCTACGATGTAAGTGTCGAAGCCGAATTAGGACGCTTAGGGGGGCAAGAAGATGAATTAATCGTTGATAGTAAAGAGAGTTTTTATACCGACCCAAGTGCCGCTAAAAAATATGTTGCACAAACTGGCATAGACTCACTGGCCGTTGCTATTGGATCGGCTCACGGACTCTACCACGATGAACCTCACCTTGATTTTAAACGCCTGGCGGAGATCCAGCGTCAAGTTGATATTCCATTAGTGTTACATGGAGCATCAGGTATATCTGAAGAGATGATACGTCAATCTATTTCATTGGGGATCTGTAAAGTCAATGTGGCCACCGACTTAAAGATTGCCTTTGCTGATGCAGTAAAACAATATTTATCTGAACATCCTGATGCTAACGATCCGCGCAAATATATCACACCAGGAAAACAAGCAATGCAGCAAGTCGTAGAGAATAAGATTCTGATGTGTAATAGTGCCGGTAAAATCTAGCGCGATATTGCCACATCCAGCCACTAGTATTTAACAAAATCCGATGATTAATTATCTGTTAAGAGCCTATTGCAACCCTATTAAATAACAAAGCTGGCTTAATCTTCATTAAAACAGATAAAAAACAGCAATGATAAAAATAAATCATCCAATTACTGACCAAATATTTACGTTCAAATAAATTGATATTCGACAGAGCTAACTAAATAATTAAAATCAGTTTTTGTTTGATAACAAAACAACAATGGTCTGAAAAGTAGACTAAGCAAAAGTGGCCCATAAAGGATCAGCTGGAATATCTGAGATCAAGAGCCCGCTTTCTGTCGGCGTCAAGGTGACGATGGCGGGCTGCAAAAAACGATATTGCTGTTGTTCATCATTATCATAAATCAATGCTTCCCGCCGATCTTCTGATAGCCCTAAATAAACCAGATCATGATTCGCATCTACACTGCTTCCAGCCTGGACTATCCGACCAGCTATACTATCATACCAAGCTCTTATCGGATCCCCCGCCTGATCCTGCAATCCATGCAACATTAAGTAATCAGTTGAGTATGGCATCGCTTTAATAAGCTTATCCAACTCTAACTTAGCATCGTCATGATGCTGACGTAACCACTCCTGTGAAACCCCGAGTAAGACATTTTTACCCTGGTTATCCAACAAACTAAATGCCCCATCATCACGCAGACTAAATAACTTATTATTGATAGGAAAAAGTGATTTAATATTGCTCGCAACTAATTGCGCCTGATTATGGGATAAACCATCATCTGATTGAAAGTAGAGTTCATGTTTTTGTGGATTGTAAAAATAATAACTGGGCGCATCACCGGTTGTGTTCGCCGCAAGAATAAATTCTGTCATCGCAGTTAATGACGGCAACTGACTTTCTGGCAGCTCATTTGCAGGGTCTAGTGGATCAGTCGTTTGCGGCTTGACTTTGGGCAGGTTTAAGCTGATCGTTTTATGGACATGCTTATCTTTCGTTATTATCCAATAATACTTTTCCTGTCCATCAAGATAACCGGATAAATAGAGTGTATCAGCCACCTGACTCGGAACAAGCGCCGTTGGTTAAACAAGTTCATATCGGGTGTCTAGCGCCAAAAAAGGAATTTTATTGCGTTCAGCTAATAACTGCCCACTATTGTGATCCTCAATGATAAAATCTACCGGCTTTTTCATCTCATCTAGAATTGCCAATAGACGTTGATCATTATTAATGGCAACCAATTTTAACGCCGTATCCTCAACAATATAGACACTACGCATATTCTTTCCCTGTTCAATCACAAAAAGTAATTGGCCATTTCCCTGTATAGTATAGCTACGAATCATGTCATGACTTTCAGTTGCAAAGCTAAATGGCTGATATTGTTTCATAATCTTTCCACTGCTAATTTCTACCTGCCAAATAGCAGTATCGCGATAAAACCAGGCTTTATCACCGTCAACTTTAGCTAACACCGCTTGACTTAGAAATTCTGCCTCACCTGGCCGATTAGTATAAATCATACGACTACGAGCGGTTTCATAATAAGCTCTGCCTACCTGTCCCACCGCATTATCCGGTTGATAGTGATCGATAATGACAAATGGCGTCGGATGCTCCTGAATATTAGCTAACATTTTTAGATATTCATCCAGCGAATTATTATTGAAACGCATTGCATCCATATGAATGATATGCATTTGCTGACTTTTTTCATCAAAAACAAAAATCCCTTCTTTATTTATCACCGAAATCTGACTAGCATTTTTCGGTAACGTGACGATAACATTATCAATATAAAGATAGTCACCCTCTTCACTAACCTGCATATTAGTGCCCGATTTAAGGTAACGCGCATCCAATACCCAACGCGTATTGGCATGATTTGATACTAAGGTTATTGGCACACCTTTCGCTAAGCTAATCCGATATTCTCCCTCACCACCAATTAACTGATAACTCATATAGCGCTGAAAATCGATCGGCAATGCAGGGATCACCAATTCCCTATCGCGATCGTCCAAAATGACTTTGATGGGTGTCGAAACATAATCGGGTATAATTTTATAGATCGCGCGCTCGCCGGGAAAAGCATAAAAATCGAAGTCAAACCGACCATCTTGTTCCAGTTTTCTTAATAGATCAAAGCCTCTATCATCGCGTGTGGTGACAAAAGGTAAAATCATATAGGCATAATCCAGGTAAGTAATCGGCGTACCTGGCAGGATTAGAACATCATCACCTGGCTTAAAGTTAGATTGACTACTTTGATAGCCCAATCCCTGTCGAATATTGATCGCCTGGCTTTTATCTCGATTTACGCCTCGATTGGGCCAGAACAAGAAATAATTACTGTGACCTGATCCGCTGGAATAAGTAGGATCATTACGATAGAGATACTGACTATCAAAAGTGAGTTTATTTTGGCGTAAATCCAGCTCGGTAATAACTGCACCCGGGATCGGCTCCATAATAATGACCGCATCGCTGTCAGCTATTTTTTTCTTTATCTGCCGATAACCACCCTGCTTATAAGCCAAATCGACATCGGCAAAATAGTTACCGACTATCTGTACATTATGGGTTACCTTGCCAAACGCTTCTGCCAACGCGCTAACCCCTATCCCTAGTCCTGCCAGTGGGACAGATAGAGCGCCAGTAAACGCAGCCGTCGTCTGTGCTCCAGCCATCCACGCACCTATCCCTACACCAGCAACCGCTAAATTAGTGCTATCAACCCCTAACTGAGCACTAAAAACCGCACGTTGCAGATCATTTTGCGCATTAGCTAACTCAATACTATCCAAAGCAATGCTACTAAAATTTAATATAAAATCAGTCGCACGATGAAAATGAAAGACTTCGCCTAGTAATCCTTTCGTTGCCTGTTTGCCCTGATTTACCGCCATGTGATACAAACTGGCCAATTTCAGGGTATCCTCCACTGTCCCATGCGCTATCTGAGTCAAATTAAGATAAGCGTGGATATTAATTGCCGTACTAAGGGTTTCTGATAACTCATTATCCACCACCCCAAACCGATGGTTATTGGCAAACCAAGGGATCAGCTCTTTTATCAGGAAAGCGGCATTTAATCCATGTACCCCCTCCGCATCAGTGATATTATCCCGCAGAGCTAATGTTTTACCATTGTAATGATAAGCTTTGCTAACTATTGCTAGGTATTCATTATATTTGTTAATAAAATCAATAATATATTTATTATTGATAATCAATTTTTTTAGTAGATGAGTCTCTTGATGAATGAACTGTAAAACATAACTACCTGGCTGCGTTTTACTTTTGCTAAAACTGGTGAAAAGCGGTAACCACTTTTGTAGCGACAATTGGTGATAATGATAAAATTGGATCATAGTCGATTGAAATTGCTCTGCCAGCTTAATAAAAGACAAAAATTTATAAGAGACAGACCCCAGCCCGAGCGGATCACCTAAAGTCGATTTTTCCATCCCATTTTTTATCCGGCTATCGACTGTTTTAGCGGCTGTTTTCTCAATATGCCAATCATTTGTCTCATGATTAAAAAGCAGCGTGGTTTTATTACCCGCTTCCATCAACCGTTTTCTGCCTTCATCATTGACTATCAGCTTAGATGAGTAGGCAGAAACAGAATAAGGTCGAATCGTTTCATCTAAGGCCTCAGCAAATTGTTGGACATAACTGGTTTGCTGCTTATCATCAGCCAACGAGCAACCAACCAGATTGATGTGTTTTGGCGAAACCGTCATGCCTAAATCAGCCACCAACTGTTTTAATTGCAGTGCCAACGGTTTAGGCTCACGCCAGGCCAGGCTGACCTGATCACCATCAAGCTGATTATCGCGTCCATGACCCACTAACTGCCAACGCAGCTTAGCTTGCTCTCGTAAACCTTTTGTATTGCCATACACAACATAACTATTTCCATGACTATCAAGCTGAATTAAAACCGATATTTGCGGATGTTTTTTCAGTAATTGGAGCGCAGCTTCAGTTACTATCGGATCATTTTCCAGCTGGATAATTAATTGACCATCAAACTGGCTACTTTCCCCTTCATTATCAAAATGAATAGGCGAAATTTTCCAATCTGATACATTACGGTCAGAGGCTATGGTATCAGCATCTCCGCTTGATGCCGTCAAGGTAAACTTATTAGGTAGCGAGATCAATTTGTCAAACACGGGATTATTATTAAAAATAATTTCTTTTAACGTATTCGGTAGATCAGTTGGAATGCTTGCCAACTGATTATTACTTACATCTAGCTTTATTAATCCTTGTGGTAGCTGATCTGGTAATTTAACAATTTGATTATTATAAACATTTATATATTGCAGTTCATTTGACAGAACTTTAGGCAAATGACTCAATTGGTTACTATAAGCATCAAGCGTATTTAACGCTGGTGGTAGCTTATCCGGTAACCTATTTAATTGGTTATTACTGACATCTAATACTAATAATGAATGAGGCAGATTAATTGGTAATAAACACAATTGGTTACCACTAACATCTAATCTCAATAACATTTGTGGCAATTGATTAGTTAAATAAGTTAATTGATTGTTGCGAACATGCAAATCTTCGATTTTATAAGGTAAACTAACCGGCAAAAGCGTCAAATGGTTATTATTAGCGGTAAGATATCTTAATTTTTCTGGCAAATGATCAGGTAAATTATCCAATTGATTGTTGCTAACATTAAGGCTTACTAAACTACTTGGCAACTGTTCGGGCAAGCTTGTTAGCCGATTATCATGTGCAGCCAGTTTTTCTAACTTATCTGGCAACTTATCTGGCAAATCACTCAATCGATTATTACTAACATCAAGTGTTGTTAAGTTATTAGACAAATCAGTTAGCAAATTTGTTAATTTATTATGACTAAGATCAAGGCTGGTAAGCTTATAGGGTAAATAGATAGGTATTTTAACAAGTTGATTATTATGCGCATCAAGTACATTTAAATCAGCGGGGAGATTATCGGCTATGACAGACAAATGATTATTGTCAACCAATAAAATTTTGAGTTGATTTGGTAAATGATCAGGCAGATTTCTCAGCAGATTACCACTGACATTTAGATGCTGTAATGCATCGGGTAAGCTATTAGATAACGTCTTCAATTTGTTATTGCTAACAGAAAGAAATTGTAAAAATTTTGGCCACTTATCAGGCAAAACCGCTAACCAATTACTATGTACATCAATATTTCTTAAATCATCCGGTAAATTATCAGGTAAAAAAGTGAGTTTATTACGATGAATATAAAGATTTTCTAATCCAGCAGGCAAACTAGTTGGCAATTCAGTTAACTGATTATTACCAGCATTAAAATAAACTAACTGATCGGGTAATTGTTCAGGCAACACTTTTAATTGATTACCACTAACATTAAGATAGCGTAATGAATCTGGCAGATAATCTGGTAAGTGAGTTAATTGATTATTACCCAGTGCCAAATAGGTTAAAGTATTGGGTAAAAGGGTCGGTAAAGAAATTAATTGATTATTCCGCGCATCAAGATGCTTTAAGTTATCGGGCAAATTATCGGCAAACGTTGTCAGTTGATTATTGTGAACGTCTAAATTTTCAACACTATTTGGTATATGATTAGGTAAAGTCGTTAGTGCCAAACCGGATAAATCAAGCGACTTCTCGCCGTTTTTAAGACAACTGATCAACCGCTGTAATGCGATGTCTCTATATTCTCCCGAATCTTTATCAACTAAACTCGTCCATTTCATCCATTCTGTAATCGCTGATACGGTAATAGAATTCGAATGGTTGCTGGTATTTTGGGATATTAACCGATGCAATACTTTCTCTGGAAGCGGTAAGGTAGAATCAATGACCAGATCTTGTAATGTGGCTGGAAAATCATCAGGCAGCTTAATTAACGGGTTATTATAAACATCGAGTTTCACCAACTGTTCATGGTTAGGAATCTCAATCAATACAGTAAGGCATTAATGGAGGTGTTTTGAACTCAATATTTCTATTAAATTCTGACAGTTTTCTCGTTGATTAACCATGATAACATTAATTCGGTTAAATTATCATCTAAAAGCCTAATAATAGGCACACTGCTCCTAGGCTGCGGTTTGTAACCATCGTTTTTTGACCATTTTATCCCGCCTTTCTGACAGTAAAGTGACGGCGTGTATTCCTTTTTCCGCACTCATAAACCGCAATCGGTTTCCACATAAAATACATTGGTACGGGTCAGT
>NZ_AUCC01000102.1 GCF_000429565.1 Arsenophonus nasoniae DSM 15247 | reverse complement strand
TATGCCGTGTTTGCGTTACCGCTATGCCGTGTTTGCGTTATATTTGTTGTATTTGTTTATTATGTTATAATTGATGTGATTATTAAAGTTTTAGAGGAGCGTTGATGGAAAAGCCAATGGGTGCTAAGACACCTCTTTTAGAACAGCTTAAATCTGATATTTTTGAGATGCGACAAAAGGGGTATTCATACAGACAAATAGCAGATTGGCTCAAGAAGAAAGGGATTACCGTTACTCCGATGACGGTAAATAGGTTTGTATTAAAGAACAAATGATTTTAGCCCCTGCTTGGGAAAGGCCAGGGGCTAGTAGCTAAAAACCATCAGAGGGTTTTATGTCAGCATTTATAATGATAGCTATTTGTATCGTGTTTTGTAAAGGCATTCTTTGTTTGTCCTCTATGCTACTAACTAATGCATTTTACATTTTTCTTCACTTCCTTTTTCTAGTACTAGGAGAAATTGCGTGATGAAAAACATACTAGATCGATTCAATGCATTAGCTGAAAAACATAAAAAAACAACCCAAAATAGTGAAGAAAAAATAGATTATAAGGAGTTAACTCCAACAAGTGAATCAACAGAAAAATTATTAGGGGAGCATACATATTTGCCTGTTAGTAAAAAAATACAAATCCCCGTCCCCAACGTTATTTTGCGAAGTGCCCTTTTTGGAGTGGTAGAAAAGGGGGGAAGGAAGTTCCAAAAAAATGTTATTAAGGCTACATTCAACGGTTATACCGTTAAATATACAGGGGAACAACTAGATCAAGCTGATTTGGATGTTTGGCTTGAGTGTATAAGTCGCTGTAAAGATACTCCACTGGGACATATCGTTCGATTTTCATCATATGAATTCCTGAAGGGAATAAAGCGGAGCACAGGGAAATCACAGTATGATTGGCTATATGATAGCTTAAACCGAATGCAATCCAGTAGTATTTACTTATCTGACGGAAAATATACGTATATTGGAAGTTTAATCAATGAAATATATCGTGAGGAAGAAACAGGTAAAAATTGTATATCTCTAAATCCTAAAATTATCTCTTGTTTTGGGGATTCAAGTTGGACTGGAATTACTAAAGATTTGAGATTAAAGCTTAAAGCTAAACCTCTCACTCAATGGCTCTATAGTTTTTTCAGCAGCCATGTTAAACCCTTACCTATAAAAATTGAAACTTTGAAGAAACTTTGTGGTAGTGAAATAGCTGAGTTAAGAATGTTTCGCTTTAAGATGAAAAAATCTCTTAAAGAACTATCTTCTGTTACTGGATGGTCTTGTGAAATTGATGAAAAAGATAAAGTAATTGTGAATAAAAAATAACACTCTATGTCAGTGCGTGAACACTGACATAGAGCTAATCCAAACCCTAAGAGAACTAGGAGTCGGACTATGCGAAATAGTACGCATATTGCACGCATAATGAAAGCGTGCGGCATATCAATCGAGCAGCTTTTGAGCTTTGCTCACACGTCAAAACATCTTACAACCCGTCAGAGCGAGTACCTTCGTAATATTGGGGGTGCAGCATGAACTCCGAGATGATTAAATTCTTTTTGAGTAGCGCTGTTCCTTCTGGTTTTGTTGATAGTGAAGGGGAAATTAAGGCCAACGCTAAAATGGTAGATTTTCTTGGTTTGAATAAAGATGCGCCTGAAATGGTGACTTTATTAGAGAAAATCCGCACTGAAAAATCGCCGTTTTTTGTCATTATTAAACTGGTTTCTGATTTCAAGAAAGCACCCAAAGTCTGGCACTTTCATTTTCTACCGCTTTTTTGTAGTGAAAATGGCTACCTCGGCACTTTCTTTCACGCTCACGAGTTCCTGTTTTTGTCGCCGCTGGATTATGTCGATGGCATGCAGCCTTATGCTGTGACCACAGAAAAACCTAACAAACTGTTTACTGCTAAAGAGTGGCAAGTATTGTTTTTCACGATGTACCGCTTAAGCAGCAAGGATATTGCTAAACGTTGCAAATTATCGTCAACATCCGCTTGGGTGACCTCTCCGACTATCTGACCGTCTTTGTCATAACGAAACGCCCCTAACTGAATAAGTGCGCGATAATCAGTATGATGACCAATACTCCCTAAACAGGCTCTCAAACGCCTTCTGGCTATTGGGAAACCCTTTTCTTTCACTTCTTGCCACATATCCTGCTGGATACCAAGTTTCATTAGGCACAACTTTCCATCGGGAAAAAGATAAGGCCAAAACGTGCTGATTTGTGAAATCGCTTCCTCTAATGGCAATCGCTTTTTGGGCGGTGTGGGCAGTTTTGGAATTTTAACCTTCACTTCCTGTTTAGGTTTAACAACCGATTTCTTGGGCTGCCGTTTTGCTCCTTTGGGAGGATGAGGCTTTTTTGCTTGTTTTTTGTGCGTAGCATTTACCCAGACCTTTTTACTGTAAACAGGGGTACTTGAAGTCTGTTCTTCTGGTGAAGCCTTTCTAGGGCGATTGAGGCTTAATTTCTTGCGTTCCGTCATCGTTTAATCTTTAAACAGGTTGCTCATTTCGGTATCAGTGAGCCCCGTTGATAATTTCACGATATCTCTTTCTACGCCTTTTTCAAGAAGTTGACGCGCTATCTTCATCGAAGCCTGTTTTTCGCCTTCAATTTTACCCTTCTGCATTCCCTCTTGAATGCCTTCTGCTTTACCTTGTTGTATACCTTTTTGAATTCCAATTTCTTCAATTTGTTGAGCAATCGTCATAAGTGCGCCTTCGTGTTTTTCTGATTGTCTGGCTATCTCGGTGATGAATTCCATTGGCTCTTGAGCGTTACCTTCCTGAATGAGATAGTTGAACATCGTGATGACTTGATTATCGGTATAATAATTATACGACAACAGCGTAACAATTTCATTCATAAGCTCCGTCATATCCCGTCTACGAATGTGCTTCTGTATCAACTCCAATAACGCTATTCGCTTGTGTTGCATAATCTCACCATCATCAAGCGTGGTAACATCAGCTAACTTAAACGGTTGCGTATAGATATGCTCTGCTAGTTTTCTGTCGTGAAAACAGTCTAACCAATTCGTACTATAGGGGTGAGGACTTTGTTCACCACAATAAAATAAAATGGGGAAAACGAGCGGTAATTGCCTGTGTCCGGCTTCTAGGTGCTTCTGCATGGCAGCCATACTATAGCGCATGAGTCGCCATGCCATGAGCTTATCAGGGGTGGACTGGTGCTCAATCAAAACATAGATATATCCATTACCCTTTGAGGTTCTGACTGAATAGATAATATCACTTTGGTAATTTTTCATCTCCGCATCGATAAAAGAGCCAGATTCCACCTTAAGGGAATCCAAGTCACACAGGGCTTTAATCTCATCAGGAAGCCAGATATCAAAGAAGTCTTTTGCCGTCTCTTTCTCACTTAAAAACTGACGAAATACCGCATCGTGTGGGGTTGGTGTGAATTTTTTATTCATCTTGTAATATTCGCTTTTAACTTAGAAAAATATCAATGAAGAGAGTTTGAAGGACAAGGTAAAAAGACTTTACCTTCCATTATCTCTTTGCTCACTTCCTCAAAATCATCAACATCAATTACATAGATTGTTGATGAATTTTTTGGCACAAAATAAAAATTAACGGGAGATAGCGAAAGCTCATTAGAATTAATGTAACTCACCTCTCCGACTTCCAGAAATGTTGATAATCCCTTATCGATACAGTAATCAGCAGCTTCATCGTAAGTATCAAAAAATTGTGAAGAATGCTGATTCTTAACATCAAATACCAAAAACGGTTTAGCTACAAAAGCATTGTCTTTGCGTTTGATGTTTAATTTTTTCAAACTGCGTTTTTTACTCATCTGATATTTTCGTTGTTTACATAACAAATTGCATCATAACAAACGAATACACTATATTGAATGAGCAATCTTTTCATTACATGACATTAATCCTTCAATCGATCAAAACACCTCGTTAACCAACGGGGTGTTTTTTTGAAAACTTATACTTATTTTTTATTGAGAAATAAGTGCATGGATTTGCATAAAAGTGCATAAATTTGCACAAGTTTTTTTCCACCTAAAATCACCGAAAAGGCCAGTAATGACCTAGGCTGAGTGGCATTGTGTAACTGCATAAAAAACGACACTTTTAACGGGCAGGCGTGCGGGGCTACTACTGCAATTTTTGGGGTAAAATCGGATTTTTTCTATCTAAAAACACCCAAAAAATTGATTACAGGGAATTTTAGAGAAATCGGTGAATTTTTTTATATTGCAGTTCATCTCTGGTTCGTAAATCGATTTTAAGCTACCCGTATCGCTCTGTACGGCGTTTTCGTGATTTAACTCATCAAAACGTATTGCCAATAATTTTGCGTGGCTTAGAATCGCTTATAGTGACGTTTTAATGCCGTCAGGCATGGAAGGCGACGCTCAGTAGTAACAGAAAATGATAATAGCTTAATCGCCGAAGCCCGCGAAGCGGTGAGAGATTGATATATTGCACGTAACCCATGCGTAGCATCCCTGCAAAGCCTATTGGCACGATATAACCGCGATGATGATGTTAATTGTTGAAGATGAGGTATTGAAGCATAGTTGTTGATAATTATTATCAATTGTAATACTATATGTTATCTTATTACATCAATAGTTTTACTTATTGCTTCTAGCCAACACCCGCCTGTTGGCTTTTTTTTGGCAGAAGTTTTAATTAACGGCTTCTTTCAAAGTTTTACCTGCCTTAAAACTCGGTACGTTTGAAGCAGCAATCTGTATAACCTTGCCTGTTTGTGGATTTCGTCCTTCCCTTGCTGCTCTTTGCTTAACCTGAAAGTTACCAAAGCCAACTAGCTGTACGTCACTGCCGGATTTCAAAGATTCTGTCACCGTTTCGATGAAAGCGTTCAGTGCCTTCTCTGAATCTTTTTTGGTTAAATCTGCTTTTTCAGCGATTTGATTAATGAGTTCTGTTTTGTTCATGTTTTGCCTGAATTAATAAATCCGTTAATCCTAGTGATGCTAGCTGGAGCAGCGCTATAGTGCAATGTTTCAGTGTTAATTAACTCAAAAAATCTTTTTAATTAAAACGTCTACGCTCGCCGCAAGTCTGTAACCGAGCGTAGCGAGTGAGCAGACGAGGAAGCGGAATATCACAATTGCAAAAAAGAAATACGGTCACTCAGTAGTAACATATTTTTCGGTTCAGGGTTTTTGTTGAAGTAAAAGTTATCCACAGAAAAACCTCGCGCGCGCGTAGTTATATTTAGTTATGTATAAGTTAAAAGAGTTAAAGCCAGAAAAGTTAATTTAAGTATTTGATAATTAACAATTAAACTTTCATCTCGGTGTCTGAAAGTTGATGATTGGTGTCTAAAAGTCGATAGCTGGTGTCTAAAAGTCGAAAACCATCTAAAAAACAAACCTGTCAGGTGATAGCAACACTTGACAGGCTCTAACCAACAATCCTAAAGCTCTAGGAGAGAGGCTATGGTTGATTTTACAAACAAAAAGAGAAAAAACAACTTGAAGACATTACGACCTTATAAACATAAACACCTCGAATTTTTTATTGCTGATGATGTCGATATTTCGACATTTCGTGATGAAATGGCAAGTATGGAACATCCTTTTTTTGCCTTAAAAGGCGGGGATATGAAAGTTAGAGAATATAAAAACGGTAATGTTGTCGTTATAGTGAGGCCAGCAGCCGAAATTGGATTAGCAACGATCTTTGATAAAGATATATGGATTTATGCTATATCAAAATTGCAGGAAGCGATTAATAACAATCAGCCTATTAGTCGTACTGTAGCTTTTACTCCTTATGATTTTTTTGTTACGACTAATCGAGCTAAAAGTGGGCGTGCATATGAAGATTTGAAAAAGGCGCTATCTCGATTATCTGGCACAAGGATACAAACAAACATTATTTATTCTGACAATGATAAAAAAACTATTGATTTTGGATTAATAGACAAGTGGGAAATAGTCGAAAAACAAAAAGGTAAACTTGAAATTGGTATGGTAGAGGTGACTTTGCCAGATTGGTTGTATCAAGCTATTACTAAAACTAAAGTATTGCAGATTAATCCTGATTTTTTTCGAATACGGAAAGCTATAGATCGACGAATTTATGAGATTGCTCGTAAGCATTGCGGTAGTCAACACGAATTTACCATTTCACTTGATAAATTGTATTCCAAAATAGGCACTTCTTCTCTTTTAAAGGAGTTTAAAAGAAAATTAAAAGCCTTGCTTAGATCTAACGATCTTCCTGATTATGAAATATTTTTAGACATATCAACCGATAAAGTTACTTTCAAAAATCGCAATCAAAATACTCCGCAAGCTGAAGCCTCACGTAAACAAGAGAAAGGTAAACAAGAAATTTACAAGATAAAAAAATCATTATTAAATAAATAGTTGATCATATCATATGATGATATCACTATTTGAGTGTATTGTTTTTTGAGTTAAAGATGATATAAGTTTATTGTCTTTTTGTTTAATTATGATATCATTATTAAATAATGATATTATAAATAAGGTTGCTATGAAAGTTATCTCGTTTTTAAACCCCAAAGGTGGGACTGGAAAGACTACAGCAACGATTAATATTTCAACTTGTTTGTCAAGGCAGGGATTGAATGTTGCTGTTGTGGATACTGATCCTCAAAGAAGTTTGACTAATTGGAATAAATTACAAAAAGCAATTTTTGATTTATATACATCAGAAAGTGAGAAAGATGTTTATCAAGTAAGAAAAGAATTAAATGAATATGATTATGTTATTATTGATGGTGCAGGTTCTTTATCAGTGATTACCTCAGCTGCAGTAATGGTGAGTGATTTGGTAGTAATACCTGTGTCTCCTTCTCCATTAGATTTTAGCGCATCAGGTAGTGTTATAAATGTCTTGGAAGCTCAAGAATTCAGTCGTAAAGTTCCAGCATGTTTTCTTATATCTAGAATGGTTGCTAATGCAAATATGTTAGATGTTTTGAAATTAAGTATTAATAATACCAAGTATCCTAGATTGAGAACAGGTCTTACTAACCGACAATCTTATATTAAAACATTAATTAATGGGGAAACTATCTTTGATAGCAAAGATACCAAAGCTATTGGAGAAATAGAAGTTCTTACTCAAGAAATAATTAACATGATATGATAATATCATCATATTGTTATTTAGTGAGATTATCATGACGTTAAAAAAACAAAATAAAGAACAATCGGTTATGGAGTTTGGGGAACATACCGATTTAAACAAGATACTAGATAATAAAAAACAAAAAGATAAGAGAATTCAATTTATCATCGATGAAGATCTGCATACTGATTTCAAAATTCAATGTTTAAAAAACAGGGTTGATATGTCTACAGTCTTAAAAGGCTTAATAAAGAATTGGTTAAAGAAAAACGGAAAATTATAAAGAAAAAATTTTAAGTTAAACTGAATTAAAAATTAATAATCACTCTTCGTCAGTGAACCAACACTGACGAAGAGCTAATCCAAAACCTACCGAAGATAGGAGTCGGACTATGCGAAATAGTACGCATATTGCTCGCATAATGAAAGCGTGCGGCATATCAATCGAGCAGCTTTTGAGCTTTGCTCACACGTCAAAATACCTTACAACCCATCAGCGTCAGTACCTTCGTAGTATTGGAGGTGAGGTATGAAATATTTAACTTCAAACAACCAACCGAATTTATTTTTGAATGACAAAGAGATTAATTATGTCATCAACTCTTCTTTGGAGCGCGAAATTAATAAAATTGGCACGTTGAAATACTCCTATTCTGTCATGGATAAAAATAATCCGAACCGTTATTTTTGTTTGTCAAATTATCCCGAAGAATGGGTTGAAATTTACAAAGCAGAAAGCTACCAGTATGTTGACCCACTGATTAAAAAATCATTAAACCGGACTTTGCCGTTTTTTTGGGATGAAAATATTCTCATCAATTTGAAATTGACGTTAAAAAAGATAGTGAATGCCACAAAAAATTGTGATTGTTGTGGTGGTCATACTTTCATCTTTCATGACCTCAACCACTATTTGGCACGGTTAAATGTGATTTTCGATGACCAAAATTCTCCTGAACTGGAAAAACAAATTAAAGAAAAACTGCAAATGTTGCTGATGGTCACGCACAACAAACTGATTGACGCTTATACCGAACGCAGCAATGAGGGTAAAAAGGCGACGGTAATATTTAGCCCGAGGGAAAATGAAATCCTTTACTGGGTGAGTTTGGGAAAAACGTATCTTGAAATCGCGATGATATTAGGTATTAAAACAGGCACAGTTAAATTTCATATGAGCAACGTAGTGAAAAAACTGGGCGTATGCAACGCGAAACAAGCGATAAGAGTCAGTGCTGAACTCGGCCTTATCAAGAGACTTGGGGGTGGTGCATGAAACCTCAGATGATTCAATTTTCATTGAGCGCTAATGTTCCCTGTGGTTTTAGCAATAGCGAGGGAAAAATTCAGACTGATGCCAAAATGACAGATTTACTTTTTAAGTTAATCCGTACTCTTGAAATGAAAACATTGATAGAAAAAGTACAGATTGAAAGATCCCCATTTTTCGTAATATGCCATTTGCCATCTGATTACAACAAAGCGCCCAAAGTTTGGCAATTCCATTTTTTACCGATTTTTTGTAGTGAAAATAGCTATCTAGGCACTTTCTTCCTCGCCCATGAATTCCTGTTTTTGTCACCGATGGAATATGTGGAAGGTAGACAGCCTTATTCAGTTACTACGGAGAAACCTAACGAACGGTTTACTGCTAAAGAGTGGGAAGTTTTGTTTTTAGCGTTGCATCGCTTGAGTAGCAAGGAAATTGCTAGAAAGTTAGGTATTTTTCC
>NZ_AUCC01000101.1 GCF_000429565.1 Arsenophonus nasoniae DSM 15247 | reverse complement strand
TTGTTAGACGGTGCAATGATCGCCCAGATACGGGAAGCAATGCACCATGCCGCCAAACGGCTTGAGATAGATATTCTTGAAGTGGATGGAGAAGCGGATCGCATTCATGTTCTGGTGGGATATCCGCCAAAGTTATCGGTTAGTGTTCTGGTAAATAACCTGAAATCGATCAGCAGCAGAATGGTACGACAACAAAATAGTCACCTGATAAAGCAGTCTAATACTGGCGTTCTCTGGTCACGTTCTTACTTCGCCTGTAGTTCTGGCGGTGCAACAATCGAAACACTGAAAACGTATGTAGAATCGCAGAAAACACCTGATTAGCATCCCTTATATCCCGGCCCGCATTGGGCGAGGATTTACGGGGCAATTGTTAATAAAAAAGCGTGGTTATCAACCACGCTTTTTATAGTCACTATCAATGATATAATTTCTTAGCTGGCTATTTTTGCCCAACTATCTCTTAACCCTACCGTACGATTAAATACCAATTGTTCGGCAGTATGGTCATGGTTATCGGCACAAAAATAGCCCTCGCGTTCAAACTGATAAGCTTTTCCAGCTTGCGCGTTAATTAAACTTGGTTCAACAAACCCATGCCGAATCACTAAAGAATCTGGATTAAAAGCGGCTAAAAAGTCCTCTTCTGCCGCAGGATTAGGCACAGTAAATAAGCGATCATACAACCTGATTTCTGCTGGCAGAGCATGTAATGCACTTACCCAATGGATAACTCCTTTGACTTTACGTCCGTCGGCAGGATCCTTATTTAAGGTATCAACATCATAAGTACAATAAATCGTGGTAATATTACCTGCAACATCTTTATCAACCCGATTAGCCTGTATAATATAAGCATTACGTAAACGTACCTCTTTACCTAAAACTAAGCGCTTATATTGTCGATTAGCTTCTTCACGAAAATCAGCCCGATCAATATAAAGCTCTCGACTAAATGGTACTTGACGAGTGCCCATCTCAGGTTTATTCGGGTGATTATACATTGTCAGCATTTGCTCATCAGCGGGCATGTTTTCAATCACTAACTTTATCGGATCTAATACCGCCATGGCTCGTGGTGCATTTTCATTTAGATCATCACGAATGCAAGACTCCAATGCTGCCATTTCAACCATATTATCTTGCTTGGTAACACCAATACGGCGACAAAACTCACGAATTGATGCAGCCGTATAGCCACGACGACGTAAACCTGAAATAGTTGGCATTCTAGGATCATCCCAGCTTGCAACCCTATTTTCTGTCACTAACTGATTTAGTTTACGTTTTGACATCACCGTATAGGCAAGATTTAGACGTGAAAACTCATACTGTCTTGGATGACAATCAATGGTAATATTATCTAATACCCAATCATACAAGCGGCGATTATCCTGAAATTCCAGGGTACAAAGTGAGTGAGTAATCCCTTCTAATGCGTCCGAAATACAATGGGTAAAATCATACATTGGATAAATACACCATTTATTACCTGATTGGTGGTGCTCAGCATATTTTATTCGATATAACACCGGATCACGCATAACTATAAAAGGAGATGACATATCAATTTTAGCGCGCAGACAGGCCTTACCCTCTTCAAATCCGCCCGCTCGCATCTTGTCAAATAGCTGCAAATTTTGCTCAATACTGCGATCACGATATGGACTATTTTTACCTGGCTGCTTTAAAGTTCCTCGATATTCACGAATAGCATCAGGACTTAATTCATCAACATACGCTAAGCCTTTTTTAATCAGCTCAATGGCATATTGATAAAGGTCATCAAAATAATCGGACGAATATTTAACGTTACCACTCCAATTAAAGCCTAACCACTTCACATCTTCTTGAATAGAATTAACATATTCGACATCTTCTTTAACTGGATTAGTATCATCAAAACGCAAATTGCATTGACCCTGATAATCCTTAGCAATACCAAAATTCAGACAGATTGATTTCGCATGACCAATATGCAAATAACCATTTGGTTCAGGTGGAAAACGGGTATGTACATGAGTATGTTTACCTGTAGCCAAATCTTCATCAATAATCTGGCGAATGAAATTTGTTGGGCGAGTATCTGCCTCATTCATTGTCATAGTTCCTCAATGCAAAAGCATGTTAATAACGCTTTTATCATCTACGATATCCGAATTAGAAACAACCGTTTATTAACACATATTATTAGGCTTTATTAAATTAATAAAAAGCGCATAAAGGAAAAACGGGAGGTTCATAACCCTTCCCGTTTTATCCATTATTAATTCTACGATTATTATATCAAATCATAATAATAAAACACATTACTTCAATATATCATAAATTGGCGTTATTCCCGCGATTACTTCACCCGTTGCCACGATTGTCAATCCCTGATAATCATCAATATTACTGATAATAATTGGGCTTATCATTGATTTAGCATGCTGCTCTAAGTAAGGTAGATCTAGTTTCAGGATAGGCTGACCTACCTTTACGACACTATTTTCTGCAACTAAACGCTCGCATCCTTGCCCCTTTAATGCCACAGTATCAATCCCCATGTGAACGATCACTTCAACACCTTCATTAGTTTCAATACAGAAAGCATGATTAGTAGCAAAAATTTTTATAATCCTGCCTGCGACAGGTGCTAACACCTCACCATTGGTTGGCTTAATCGCTAAACCATCACCGACAATACGGCTAGAAAAAGCTTCATCAGGAACTTCATCAAGGGAATAAATTTCACCACTAACTGGCGCAACCAGTGTTAAAATCGTTTGCCCAACAGGTTTATTTTTTGCTTTTACTGCGAATTGTCGATTATCTTTCTCAACAAAATTTGATGGTGCAACAACCTCTCTTGCAGCAATCTTTTTCATTGCTTCTGCAATCATTTCTGCTCGCGTTCCAACAATAATTTGCACATTATGTTTATTTAAACGAATAATGCCTGATGCACCCAATTTTTTTACCAAATCATCATTAACAATATCAACGGTTTTAACGCCTAGACGTAAACGAGTAATACAAGCATCGATTACTGTTAGATTATCTGTTCCACCTACCGCCGCAAGATATTGGTATGCTTCATGGGTAATATCTTTATCGCTGATCATGATATCTTTATCATAATCATCAATCTCTTGTTCATCATTTGTCATTTCACGACCAGGCGTGATTAAATTGAACTTATTAATCACAAAACGAAATATGACATAATATAAACAAAAGAAAATTAAACCCTGGAAAATCAACATATACCAATTTACTGCTAATGGATTATGACTCTGCAGCAACATATCGACTAAACCGGCACTAAAGCCAAAACCCGAAATCCAGTGCATTTCTGCCGCAATATAAACAGAAAATCCCGTTAATAGCGCATGGATGACATAAAGAATTGGCGCAACAAACATGAATGAAAATTCAAGCGGCTCAGTAATGCCAGTAAAAAAGGCGGCGAAAGCTCCTGCCATCATAATACCCGCGACTTTTGCTTTATTTTCCGGGCGGGCACAGTGGTAAATGGCCAATGCCGCGCCAGGCAAACCAAACATCATAATGGGGAAAAATCCAGCTTGATAACGCCCAGTAATTCCTTTTTCGGCCATACCTGCTGCCAACGATTTAGCTCCCGCCAAAAAGTTGGGAATATCATTAATGCCCGCCACATCAAACCAAAATACTGAATTTAATGCATGATGTAATCCAACCGGGATCAACAGGCGATTGAAAAAAGCATAAATACCGGCGCCTAATGAACCCAAATCTTTAATATTTTCACCAAACACCACTAATACATTATAGATGAATGGCCAAACATACATCAAAACGAAGGACACCAGGATCATCAAAAATGAGGTCAATATAGGTACTAAACGACGGCCACTAAAGAACGACAAAGCTTTTGGTAACTCGACACCACTATAGCGATTATAAAGTTCCGCAGCCAATACACCAACCAATATCCCGATAAACTGATTATTAATTTTGCTAAATGCCGCTGGGACCTGCTCGCTAGCAACGCCCATAATCATCGAAAAAGCAGTCGGAGAACATAGGGTGGTTACTACTAAAAAACCAACAAAACCGGTTAATGCCGCTGAACCATCTTTATCTTTCGACAAACCATAAGCAACACCAATTGCAAACAGTATTGACATATTATCTATAATTGCCGCGCCTGATTTGATCAATAAAGCGGCAATGGTACTATTAGCCCCCCAACCGTTAGGATCAATCCAATAACCAATCCCCATTAAAATCGCAGCGGCAGGTAACACAGCAACAGGTACCATAAGAGCACGACCTATTCGCTGCAAATAACTTAACACATTCACTCTGTTTTCCCCTTGAATAACCTCATTGCTGAGATCTTATGAATAAATATTATAAATATTCAATTTTTTGCATATATTATCATTAAGTCACTGAGACTCACAAATTAAATCAGCTAAAGTTGTGATAAAAGTCTAAATGTCACTCTGTTATTTGATTAAAATAGTGGCTAAACAAAAAATCTTTTTTTTTTATTAAAAATATCTTATTTTTACTAGATTTCAGACCTTAACAAATAGACAATCTTTGCGTTATAAAAACTGAATTAATAGCAAAGAATAATATAAAATCATTAAAATATAGCTGATATGCAGCAAAATTAAGTGAGGTAAAAAAATAATGAGGCTTATTCCTCTAACAACGGCAAAAGATGTTGGTCTTTTTTCCGCTAATTACATTGCAAATAAAATTAATCAATTCAATCCAACGGCTGCACATCCATTTGTATTAGGACTACCTACAGGCGGAACACCTCTCGCTACTTACCATGAGCTGATTAATATTTTTAAGGCGGGTAAAGTTAGTTTTAAAAATGTGGTTACATTTAATATGGATGAATATGTCGGGATCCCGAAAGATCATCCCCAAAGCTATCATACTTTTATGTATGAAAATTTCTTTAACCATATCGATATCACGAAGAATAATATTAATTTACTTGATGGTAATGCAAAAGATATCGATGCTGAATGTAAACAGTACGAAGATAAAATCAAGTCGTATGGTAAAATACATCTATTTATGGGGGGTGTTGGTAGTGATGGCCATATTGCCTTCAATGAACCCGCTTCATCGCTATCTTCTCGAACCAGGATCAAAACGCTGACACCAGAGACCCGACAGGCAAATTCACGTTTTTTTGCCAACAATATTGATCTAGTACCTAAATATGCTGTCACGGTTGGTGTAGGGACCCTCCTTGATGCGGAAGAAATTCTAGTTCTGGCCACCGGTGCCAATAAGGCATTAGCCGTTGAAGCAGCGGTAGAAGGCTCGATTAACCATATGTGGACGATTAGTTGCCTACAAATGCATGCAAAATCAGCACTGGTTTGTGATGAACCAGCAACCCTTGAGTTAAAAGTAAAAACTTTGAAATATTTCCGTCAATTAGAATCTGACATCATTAATCAATATGCTAGTTAAATTAAGATAGTAAAATTTAATACTATCGACTAGCCAGAAATAGGCTAATAATTTGATAGATTATCCTATTTTTTGTCCATAACAGAAGAGTAAAATATCATGTATGCATTAACCAACTGCATTATTTATACCGGTTATGAAAAACTGGACAATCATGCAGTTATTATTGAAAAAGAACAAATAAAACAGGTTTGTCCAATTGCAGAATTACCTCAGGATATTGAAATTCGTGATCTACAAAATGCTATTCTAGCGCCAGGATTTATTGATCTACAAGTTAATGGCTGCGGTGGTGTACAGTTCAATGATAATCCAGCAGATATCTCAATTAAAACGCTGGAAATTATGCAAAAAACAAATGAACGAAATGGCTGTACCAGTTTCCTACCTACATTGATCACCAGCCCTGATCCGTTGATTAAAACAGCCATAGAAACGATGCGTGACTATCTGGCCAAATATAAAAACCAGGCATTAGGGCTACATATTGAAGGGCCTTACATTAACCCAGTGAAAAAAGGTACGCATAATACCGAATATATTCGTAAGCCTTCTGCCGAAATGATCAACTATTTATGTCAAAATGCTGATGTGATCACTAAAATTACTTTAGCACCAGAAATTGTTGCCGAGAAATATATTTACCAATTAGTTGCAGCCGGTATTGTTGTTTCAGCTGGTCATTCCAATGCAACTTATGAAGAGGCACAGAATGGTTTCAAAGCAGGTATTCAATTCTCAACCCATCTTTTCAATGCTATGCCTGCTATTTCAGGTCGAGCGCCTGGATTAGTTGGTGCTATTTACAATACACCTAATGTATATGCTGGAATTATTGCCGATGGATTACACGTTCACTGGGCTAATATTCGTGATAGTAAACAATTGAAAGATGATAAATTAATTCTAGTAACAGATGCTACCGCACCTGCTGGACTTGATCCTAATGGCAATGAAATGGATTATTTTACCTTTGCAGGTAAAACCATATATTATCGTGATGGATTATGTGTTGATAAAAATGGTACATTAAGCGGTTCATCCTTAACGATGATAGATGCTGTGAAAAATAGTGTTGAACATGTAGGTATTGCATTAGATGAAGCGCTACGAATGGCTACACTTTATCCCGCTCGTGCTATTGGTGTCGACAAAAAACTTGGGAGCATAGAAAAAGATAAAGTTGCCAATCTTATCGTATTTAATCGCGACTTCATTATCCGTAAAACCATTGTTAATGGCCGTGAAATCGAACTGTAACGAGCATATATACTTATGAGTCACAATTACATTTTGAAGCAAATTGGTAATATTGATTTAGTTAAACAATTAAATAGTGCAGTAGTATATCGAATTATTGATCAAAAAGGCCCTATTTCTCGAATTCAGATCTCAGAACAAAGCCAATTGGCGCCTGCCAGTGTAACCAAAATAACGCGCCAATTACTTGAGCGCGGTTTAATTAAAGAAGTCGCCCAACAAGCCTCCACCGGTGGTCGCCGCCCCATCTCAATTATTTCTGAACATCACCTTTTTCATAGCATTGGCGTGAGATTAGGTCGTCGTGATTGTACATTAGCACTTTACGCCTTAAACGGCAAAATGCTCGCTGAAACGCATTCACCATTACCCGAAACCGGCCAGCAAGAAATAGAAAATCATTTAATTGCAGCTATTGAAAATTTCATTCAACAACATCAACGCCCTAATCGCGAGTTGATTGCCATTTCAGTTATTTTACCTGGTTTAGTCAATCCACAAGCAGGAATTGTCCATTATATGCCCCATATAAAAGTACATAACTGGCAGTTACTGCGTAATCTGAAAGAGCATTTCAAAATGACCTGTTTTATCGGTCACGACATTCGTAGTTTTGCACTGGCAGAACATTATTTCGGTGCGACGCAAAATTGCGCCGATTCAATTTTTGTACGCATCCATCATGGCTCTGGGGCTGGTGTGATTATGGGAGGTGAAATTTTATTAAACAACCGTTACAACCTGGGTGAAGTCGGCCATATACAAATAGATCCATTAGGAGAACGGTGTCATTGCGGTAACTTTGGTTGTCTGGAAACAATTGCAGCTAATAGCGCTATTGAAAATAGAATTAGGCAACAACTTGAACAAAATTATCCAAGCCAATTAAAACCAAATAATTGTTCTATTAAAGCAATTTGCCAGGCAGCAAATAAAAACGATCCGTTAGCAATTGAAGTAATTAAACACGTAGGTCATCATCTTGGTAAAGCAATTGCCATTATTATTAACCTATTTAATCCACAAAAAGTCGTCATTGCAGGAGAAATAACAGCAGCCGAAAAAGTTCTCCTACCCGCCATGCAAAACTGTATCAAAACCCAAGCACTAAAAGATTTTCGTAATGATCTACCGATTGTGACTTCACAACTGGTACATAATTCAGCTATTGGCGCTTTCGCCTTAACTAAACGTGCTATGTTAAATGGCGAACTTTTGCAACATTTGCTTGAATAGTAATAACGTTGTAATACATCGTTCGATGCTTTTTATTAGCGGGAATATAAAAAATTTATGTTGCAAACAACATTTTTCTTTTAATTAAAAAAATTTTTAATACACAACAGCAATTATTAATCGCTGCAAAAGTAGCAGCATAGATATACAATATTATGCGTTAATTTGTTCATTTTCGCTTGCGAATAAATTACTCAATAACCATCCCATTTTATCTCAATAAATTAATAAATGCGTTTGGTTGTTAATGAAAATTATCACCATCGTTGAAGTAAAAAGCATCGCTTATTTCATTAGCAAAAATAGCTAACTTAATTAGTTTTTATATTTGACATATCAAGCTATTATTATTTGGCGATAACGCCGTTTTTTTGTCGATTTTATCGACAAAGTGATTACAAGCCAAACAAACAGATATTTTTCTGAGGAAATCGTAAAAAAATCAGTTGACGACTCGGGGCGATATACGCATAATGCGCCCCGCAACACCGATAAAGGTTGTGCAAAAAGATGGCTACGTAGCTCAGCTGGTTAGAGCACAGCACTCATAATGCTGGGGTCACAGGTTCGATTCCCGTCGTAGCCACCATAATTTGCGGGAGTGGCGAAATTGGTAGACGCACCAGATTTAGGTTCTGGCGCCGCAAGGTGTGCGAGTTCAAGTCTCGCCTCCCGCACCATTCTTTATAAAAATTGTTTATAATCTTGTTGGGGTATCGCCAAGCGGTAAGGCACCAGGTTTTGATCCTGGCACTCCCTGGTTCGAATCCAGGTACCCCATCCAATTTATAGATATTGGTTAGTTTATCGTTTATTCAGTTGGGGTATCGCCAAGCGGTAAGGCACCAGGTTTTGATCCTGGCATTCCCAGGTTCGAATCCTGGTACCCCAGCCATATTATAAATTTCAACTATTATCTCAATTATCCCCGATTGGGGTATCGCCAAGCGGTAAGGCACCGGATTCTGATTCCGGCATTCCCAGGTTCGAATCCTGGTACCCCAGCCATATAAATCAATGAGTTACAAAGCTCATCATTTACAAAAAGAATATA
>NZ_AUCC01000100.1 GCF_000429565.1 Arsenophonus nasoniae DSM 15247 | reverse complement strand
GCGTGCAACGCCAGAACGGCAGCATGAAGCGTCGTGGTCATACGGTACTGGCTGACAAAGCCTACTCTGGGAATGCGCTACGTAACGAGTTGAAAAGAAAAGGGATGAAAACGGTTATTCCCCGAAAATCAAATGAAAAACTGGCTTCAGATGGACGCTCGCAACTTGATCGTGATGCTTATCGCCATCGCAACGTTGTGGAAAGGTGTTTTGGCCGTTTAAAGGAATATCGCCGGATCGCTACACGTTATGAAAAAACGGCAAGAAACTATCTAGCAATGGTGAAACTGGGCTGCATTCGCTTGTTTTACCGCCGATTACGCAATTAAGGGACACAGCCTAATACTATCAATATAATAATCATATTTTTTTTTGCTTAAGAGTTCATGATAATTACTTTTAATATTATCAATCGAATCGGTATCACTATTTAAATATCTGGCTTTTAAACTAATACAAAGTTCCGCAAACCAGGTGGCATTTTTTAAACTATTATTCAATTTCAAAGCGCGATTTGTTACTCTATCAATATAATGGTGCGCCGTCTCGGCCGGCAACATTTCAAGCCACATATAGGGATCTGACACATAATTATTAATATCAATACGACTAAGATAGCGTTTTTGAATATCAATTACTGCAGCAAGCATGCTATCTAATTTTTCTTTAGCATGAATTTTTTCTGCCATCAATTTTGCCTTCATTAATGATGGCAAATTGTCAGAAAGTGGTGTTTCAATAATATTAATAACATTATTTAAATCAAGTAAAAATTTCTCTCCTTGTTTTTTACCACCTTGCCGAACATGAGCCATATAATAAATTGATAATCCAATATAAAAACTTCCCTTAATATCTTTCAATCTATTTTTATCACCATGTAAAATAAATTTTTCTGTGATATGAACAAGTCTATCTTTTGCCATTAAATAGAGATAGGTATTATGAGAAAAATTAATATCCGCGTTATAATTAGTAGGCATGAATCGTCCTTTATTAGCCAGATTTCCTATAAGTAAATAAATATATTATTTTTTTCTTATTCCACTATATTGATATATTTGATTAATCAAATATTTTTCATTTGTTGTTAACATGGTAGAGTAAAGTTCATAATCATTTTGCTTAAAAGCGGAAGCAGCATTGACTAATAAATTTATCTTTGCATCATCCAAGACTAACCCATTATTTAATAACGTATTAATTTCCAAATTATCTTTATATTTATTATAATTATAAATAGTTATTTTTCTTTCACTTTCTACCGAGGATAAAATTAAATTATCATTTTTATATTCTTGACTATAAGCATTATCCATACCTTGAAGAAAAATTTTATTATTTCCTTCATTCAGATAAACTTTTATATTATACGAAGTATAATTTATAACTATTACATTGTCACCTTTGCCTGCATCTATAATGTTATTACCTTTTGTGGATATAATAATATCATTACCATCACCCGTTGAAATAATATCATTACCATTACCATCAACAACAATATTAGAGCCACCTTTAGCAGTTATAATATCATCACCATCGTCACCAAAAATAATATTACCTAATTCGCTGGTATCAGTAACAATATCATTACCAGATAACATTCTTATGACATTATGATGGTGACTATTTTTAGTATAGGTAATATTATCATTATTTCCGGTTCCAATATACTCTTTAAGCACAGGAGTAATTGAATATTGATTATTGCTAAATGTTATATTAAAATATTCATTATTTTTATCAACCAGATAAATTTTACCATAAAAATTAATAGAATTATTAATAAATTCAATTTCAGATTTATTCTCGCTTTTGCTATACTTCAATCTATTATCACAAAAAATAAAATCATATCCACTATAATTTTTTATTACAATTATAACAATATCTTCATTTGTATAACCGTCAATTATTTTATTAAAGTCAAAAATAATATCTTTATTATTCTCAATGTTTTCAACATCAAGATCGGAAATAATATAAAAATCAACACCATGAGATATATAAATATAAGTATTATTTTTAATTGATAAAAATTGATTATCAAAACGATCGCCATTTAAAATGGTATATTGAGCATTATAAGTCTTAAGTAACGGTTTAATCATCTCAGGCAAAATATAATTTTTTCTAAAATTAGTTATACTATTGTTACTTAAATTAATTTCAATACTAGTGCAAGGTGCAGAGGTCTTTTGTTTATCTAATTTTTCGAAATACATTACATTAAATATTTTTTCTGGTTGCCCCTGTTTTTTTATTTTTTGTGATGGATCCATCGAAAGCAGAAAACCATCAATAGTTTGTAATATATATTCATGATTCACTATTAAACCTTCATTATCCATATTTTTATAGGCATTTTTTAATATTAATTTAATATTATTGTCTTTATCTGTAGTAAATTGACTATCAACTATTGAAAAATGAATATGAATATCATTACCGACTAATTTTAAATTTTTAATTTCATCTAATTTATAATTAAGGTTAACGATACTTTTATCTTTAAATTGTTGTTCATCAATTGTTACTACGACATTAAATTCTTTTTTATCTTCATCAATATAATTCCATTCTTGATTATCAGCATCCCATAAATAATGACTTTGATTCCATAATAGATTCTTTTTATATTCATGTGGATTATAACGTTCAATAACATAAGTATCTTGTTCCTCTCCACCATTAGCATAACCATTATTTAATATAATAGTATCTTCTCCAGCCATACCATATATAATATCAATTCCGCCATTGCCATTTAAAATATTATTTTTTCTATTACCTAAGATAATATCCTGTTTATCTTTTATACCAATAACATGTTCAAAACTAACTAAATCAACATGAACATCAGAAATATAGTGACTATTATTGAAAGATGATATATTTTCAAAATTGTCAAGATAATCTTCATAAAGAAATCGAACAGTGCCTTGTTGTAAATTAATAAAAGTTCCTGTTAGTGATAACAACGCATTAGACAAACCTGCTTCACCATTTGATAACATGTTACTATGATAACGAGGTAAGTGTTCTACGATTATTGTGTCATTACCACCCTTGCCATTAAAATATTTATCTTCACCATAACCTAACTTATTGCCAGCTAAAATAAAAACATCATCTTGTTCACCACCAATAAATATTTTTCTTCCGCTATAGCTAACAAATCTATTTTTAGCTAAAGATAAACCAACTGCAATATCATCGCCATCACCTAAATTAAAATTACTTCCTGTAATATATTTTCTTAATACTCCCTTCATGAAATAACTATCTAAACTTTCAAAAATATATTCTGGTTGTCCATTTCCCGGCAAAGAGTAGATCGCATTTGCTTGACGAAATAAATAATTATCTAAAAAAGGTTTATTTGTTATTCTTTTAATTAAATTATCATATTCTCTATTCAACAAAATTATTTCATTGGTTACTATACTTTGCAATGGAATATAAGTTTTAATTTTATCCACTTCAACTTCATATCGGTCAGGATATTGATGAAAAATCTTTTTAATTTCTTCTGCAGTAAATTTTCTTTTATTTATTTCTATAATATTATCTATTTGTTGCTGTTTCCACAAATTTATTGGTAACGTGAGAATATTAAAATTGTGTTTTAAAGCTTCTAAATCATACTGAACATTTTTATTTTTATTTTTATTTTTATTTTTATTTTTAAATAAATAAAGATTTGTTTTTTTATCAAATAAATGATAGAGAGGGAGTTCTGACACTTGTTCATCTTCATCAACGACAATACTCAAATTATAGCCTGAGGGTTTTAACAGCTCTGTAAATAATTTTTTCTCTTTCTCTATTTTATATTCTTTAATTTCACTGTAAGTTTGCTGCTTTAAAAGTTTATTACGTACCGAATAGTCAGGTTGTAATCCTAATATGGCTCTAAAACCGGTCTCCCATTCCTCACTGGTGGTTAATGCAACCTTTTCCTCTATTTCTTCTACGGTACGGTAAGCATTATAAAATGAATTACTTATCATTAAACCAGTACCAAGAAAAAGCCCTATAGGACCAGCTGACGAAACACCCGCTAATATCGCTAAAGCACTACTAATATTAATGCCAGCACTCAACAAAGACAAAGTGCCATTAACGATTAAATCCTGACGCTTTGCTGGATTGATTTCATCTTGCAATTGATCAAAATTTTGATAAGCATAATAGAGATCAAAACCGCTAGAAGCAATATTAATCCCTAATGACATTCGAACCGCAAATCGACTCGCTGTATCAATTGAGCCAGTCATTTGATAAGCGAGTTTGAGTAATATTGGTTGTAAAAGTTCGGTGCCAAAATTTGTTATTCCAGCTCCCCAAGCAATAATAAGGTTTTTTTCAATATCTTGCCTTTCCTGAATAGAAACTTGAGGATCATTTAAATAAATTAATGCTGATTGAGTCGAAGAAATTAGTTGGATAATATTGGCTAATTGAGTAGCATTAGATAATTTATTAACAATATGCGCATAACGAGGCAATCTTGTCATGCCCTGTTGAAAATTATGCCATAATTCGCCATCTACCGTGTTAGCATCAACATATTGATCAATGGCTGCTAATCGTTGATAAATAGTCGCAACGTCATGCAAATCACCACGATTGAATAAAAAATCTCTATAATTTTCTGACGAATTTATCTTTTCCTTGAGTAATTTTATAATACTTATATTTTCCTCTGTACCCTGAGAAAAAGTAAGGTAATCATTAAGTTGTTCAATATCAAATTTCAATTTAGACCGCCAGTCAGGAATATTTCTAATCATAAAGGGCGAAATTAAATTTTCATTGATATGCGCTCCTGCCCGCTTTAATGCAAATAATCCAATATTTTGTTCGGCTATTGTTACATTTTTATAAAAATCAGTTAGATTTTCTTTAACAGGTAAAAATTCAATTAAATCATTAACTTTTATTTTTATAATATCATTTTCATGTATTTTATGAACTTTAAATTGTCCAGATAACGCGATGTCTTTATTTATATCAAATATTTCGTAACGTTTATAAACAGTATCAAAAACTGTAACATCTTGATTAAGATAATTTGTTAAAAATGATATAACTTCTTCATTTATTTTTTCTTTTGCAATATTGTTGATGACTATTTCACCCATTCTTGGATCAAATATTCGACATTGATAGCTGGCATTTCCTTTATATTTGACAATCAGAGTAAAGGTAACATTATTTATACTTAACTGATATTGAGTAATTGGAGCCAAAGTTAAATTTTCAGGTAAAATAATATTAGCCTGTTCAGTCAATCCGTTTTCATTAACTACCAAATAAGCAGCCCAATCTACTGCTTGATTTAATTTATCCAAAAAAAGTTGTTCATCTATAGATAGTCTTCTGGTTGCTGAAGATTCAAGTAAGCGGTGGTGATATTGCAAAATATCATCAACATTATCTACTTTACTAGATAAAGATGCATAAAAAATACCAATACATTTTTCTAAGTTAGCCCTCTTTTCTAAATAAAAAGCATGTGGCATTGGTTTTATAATTATATTGGCATTGTTATTAGTTATTTTTGTTAACAAAAGGATATTATTAAGATAATAATTATGCCATTTTTGACTTTTTGATAATGCCACACTTAAAGGTAATGTATAAAGACCACTTCGATTATCAATTGCGGAAAGTTCTATTAATGATGTTCGTAGTTGATTTAATCTTGGCTGATCATTAACTAATAGCATTAAACGACCGATATCAGGACTACCATCCGAATATGAATATATTTCACCTAATAATTGATTAGAATAGTCACTAAGGTGATTAATTATTTCTGGTCGATAATAAATATTTTCTAATAAAAGAGAAAGATGATGGGCTTTTACATTTAACATTTCGTTATTATTTGTAAATATTTCCTCCCATTTTACTAATGCATCAGGTTGTTGCTCCATTTTACTATTAAAATAATTATTTACTTTACGGTTAATAATCGGATCATACTTTATATTTTCTATTCTCTTAGTAATCAATTTTCCTTTATTGTCATATAGATAGTTATTTAAATAAAACTGATATTGATCTAAATCTTTTTCGATATTAATATTACCTTTCATAATATCAAAAAATAGTGCATAAGTAGTATCTAATTCATTATAAAATAATTGCTTTGTTGTTTTATCATATCTAAATTTAGTTAATTGATTATTATTTTTAACTAAATCAAAATATTCATTAACTCCATCTAATGATCGCGTTGAGAAAAGATCTGGATTGACTTGATAAGTTGTTATAGCGGTATTTATATTTCTTTCTGCTAATTTAATTGAAAATTCACTGGCAATACCTGAAGTATCATAAGGGCTAGATAATGTTCCTAAGGCTTTTTTACTAAAAAAACATATTTCATCAGGTATCGCTAAAAAATTTTGCTTATGTATATTATCCATAATATCAACTAACTTTTCTACTGTCATTTGCTCAAATAATAAAAAATGATTATGCAGTTCAATTTCACCTACTATCATCCATTTATCAATTACACTATTTTTTAGTTTATCAAGATCACCATATTCTAAAAAAATTTTATTTGTTTTTTTATCTGCTTGAAAAATAAAACTATCATTAGGATTTTCGCTAGCTAATAATTCAGCCTGCTGACAGTATATTTCTGTTTGTCAGAAAAACGGAATATTATTTTTTTTATATTATTTTGTTTTACTGAGTATAAATTTTTCTTTATCACTGTTTGATTAATAGTTTTCCATAATGGGGGATCAAAAATTTTTTCGGCCCATAATTTATTTAAAAAATCATCGATGGTATAATTATGTCTATTTTCATTTATACATTGATAAAATAATTCATATGCCCGAGCATCATATGCTACTAATTTTAATAAATCTATATCTAATTTACCATTAGGTAAATGAAAGTATTTTTTTATATAATCATTATTTTTTATTGTTTCACTATCTAATGAAAGCTCACCTGAATTAATTAATCTGAGAATATAAAAAATTAATATTTCATTATTAATTTGTAGACCGAGTGGTGATAATTGTTTGTCAAAAGTTGTTTTATAATATCTTGCATCTCTCCGGCTACGCTCAAAGTTATTTAAATAAATATTCTTGCGACCATGTGAACCAATATATAAATCGCGGGTATAAGCAGTGATTGTTGAATTGAATCCTTCATTCCAAAGTTGTTGACTAAAATCTAATGCAAAATTATCACCTATTTTTGCTTGTCCGAGTTTACAACCCAATAGTACTATCTTTTCTGGCTCACTATTATTAAATTCAGTCTTTCTTAAATGCATTAATTTATCTGCTATATATTCTGCTGTTTTTCTGGCAAAGGTTCTTTTTTTAGTGATGTCATCCTTTCTGCCATGACCAATCAAAAACCATCTTGTTCGTTCCCCTGCGACTTTATTTATATCACCATAAACAACTCGATAGCGATTTTGTTCAAGATCATATTGAATAACGGTTGTGTTATCAGGATGTTTACCAATTAAATTTGCTGTCGATTGACTGACAATATTTTCTCCTTCTAACTGAATAATCAAATTATGTCGATAATTACTTTCAGCTAATTTTGTCTTTACAGCGCTGGAATGTGACGGAATTTTTTCAGGTTCGACTCTCGGATCCCACCACTGATCAAGCTTAACCGTATCTTGACCTAAAACCTCATTTTTATGTATCTCTAATGACTCTACTGGTAAAGTTTCTAATGTAAATTCAGTAATAGGTTCTGAAAGATCAGAAATTGGTAATGGCTGATTAGCCAATAATTTTACGTTGTGGTTAATTTTATAAACAATACATTTATCATTCTCAATTTTTAAATAGATTTTATCATAATTAAACTTTAAGATATTTTTATATTGATTGGTAATAAGTGCTAAAATGTCACTAGAATCAACCGAATTAATGACTATACTTATCGCCTTATATTGTTCTCCATCAGAAATCAGCTCCAATTCCGTACTAGCGCTTTGTTGATGAAATTTTTTAAATTGCAATTTTTGATTATCAGAAAGATAAAAAAAACTTTGCTCGTCACAAAGAATTTTGGTCGTTGTTATATTAACTAAATCACTTTCAATAATTGGGAAAATATTATTTTTATTAATTACTGGATCATTTTCTAATTCGATAATAGACGTAATATAAGTATTATTATCATAAACTAAAAAGTTATAAATATCTTTTCGCTCTTTTATTATATAAGTCAAAAATTGTTTAAACTTCTCTTTATCATCAAAATAAATAACTCCATAATTGGGATCAAAAAATGCATATTTTACTAGCTCTGTTTGACTATTTTTGTCAATGACTATTGCCATCATATGGTTTTCTGAAGATAATTCAAAATAACGTCTATTGACAGTACTATCTTTATCAAGATAATTTGTTATAAACACGTCAAACTCTATGTCATTTGCTATGCTATTTATATCCTGATCATTTATTTTTAATCCTCTTTCATTATAATAATTAATATATCCTTTAATATACTTTTTCTTAAAATCAAGAAAAATACGATGTACAGTCAATTTGATATCGTCAACATTAACTTTATGTGTGTCAATTCCATGTTCAATCTCTAACATAAGAGTTTTAAACCAAAATCTTTCTATAAATTTATAATTTTTTTTAGTTTCAAAATCAACCACCTTTTTTATAAAGTCTGGTATAGTTTCATTTTTTTCAATTGCAGGCCAATTTGAATAATCAGGTTGATAATTCATCATTTCATATAAATCAAATGATAAACGTTGCCTGCTCACTAAATCTATAAATAGTAAATTTAATTTTTCCTTTGCATGTAATTGCCTGGCTTGATGTCGTGCTTTAATATAGGGTGGATCATAACTTTCCGTATGTGATTCAATTACTTTAACTAGTCTCTTTATTCCTTTAAGATATCTTTCACCTTGTTCTAAGCCACCCTCACGAACTTGAGTTAAATAAGCGGCACTTAATGCCAGACAGATACCTGTAATTTCTTTTGCCAGACCAGGATCATCATAAGAAATAAACTTATCAATAATATGTTTAAAGCGTTTTTCAGATAATTCAAAAATATACTTTTGCTGAGAGAAACCAACATCAAAATAATATTTATTTGTTTTTGGCATAATAAATTTCCTTATATTTTATATTTTATATTTTATATTTTATATTTTATATTTTATATTTTATATTTTATATTTTATATTTTATATTTTATATTTTATATTTTAT
>NZ_AUCC01000099.1 GCF_000429565.1 Arsenophonus nasoniae DSM 15247 | reverse complement strand
ATTGCCTCGATAATGCCGTGATGGAAAGATTTTTTAGGAGTTTAAAGACAGAAAGACTTAACCGTTTATCGTTTATGAATCATCAATCTGTTGTCTGTGAAGTTGAAAATTATATTCAGTTTTACAATTATTATCGACGCCATTCAACGATTGGTTATTTAACGCCACATCAAAAATATCATGAACTAAAAAATGCCGCTTAGATCTTCTACAGAATTTGTTGACCATTACATGGAATACTGCATCAAAATATCTGGATTCATAAAAGAAGGCGATACGAGTGTAACCGCCGGTGCAAAAGTACTCATTTATCGCTCCTTAAATCATAAACAAACCGATAGGCATTGTGGTATCCCAAACTAGCGTGCCATCTGTATTTTTCTTAACAGTTAAATTATTATTCGCTGCAACTACTTTTAATAATTTGATGGGGACTTTAGGGCCTTTACTTTCACTGGAACCTACATCAATGATGAATTTAGTTGTATCCCATACAAAATCTGAAGCATCCACAGGAGTTGGGCTATCTTCATTAGCTAACGCAGCAACTGCGGCCGTGATCGGTAAAGGAATTCTAGCATTAGAACCAAGACGATAATAATGAACTGTTCCTGGTGAGGTGAATTGAGGCACTGGACTGCTAGCAGTGATCAAACCGTGATATGCTTGATTAAATACAGTAAATCCGTTGATTTGTGTAGCTGTAGCAGCGCTTATAATGCTACCTGTAGACGTTGTAGTAATGCCTGGAATTTGCTCTAAAATTCCATAACCACCCCACATAGCTCCTGTGAATTTTTTATCAATATGGCCTGTGCATAATTGTGATTTAACTGCATAATCGTCTTGTGCATCACCTTGAGTCAAACCATCAGATTCAACGTTAAAACTATTAGAAAATCCACCTTGGGTTTTCCATGGATCAAACGATATTGTTGCCATTATGCTGTCATCCTTCCACTTGTATTAAACTTAACAACTTTGCGAGGTTGCTGTTTGAACGCTGACATCCAAGTGTCCGGATCGCCCTCAAAAGTTCTTATTTGTCGATTAGCTGCATCTGTTTTAATCACTTCAAATAAATGACCAGGAGTATTTTGACGTTTTAATTGAATTGCTTGAGCGGCATCTGCATAAATTGTCTTTTCAGCCATTGCTAGTGTTGCAGAATCGGCAATATCTTTAATTTTTACGTCTTTATATTCTGGTGAGTATTTTTGCATTGCTGCTAAAGCACGTTTTCGATAAGCTATTGATGATTCTCCATCAAATGGACGTGGCGCAGTTTTACCGCACGCTGAGAATGCAGAGTCAGCTTTCACGCGAGCATCGATCATTGCGCTGTCTTTCCTTTCATCTTCATCTTTATCTTCCGCTGTCCAGCTAAAGCGATTATCATTTCCAGCTTCGTCTTTGCGATCTTTGCGTTTATCGTTTTCCTTCTCTTTATCTCGTTCCATTTCATGCTCTTTACTTTCGTCTTTTCTATCCTCACGCTTACTTTTTTCTTCTTCAGTGCTGTCTTTACGTTCTTTTTTTTCAGCATCGTTTTCGTCTTTACGATTGTCTTTTTTATCTAATCGGCTTTTTAGTTCCGCAATTTCTTTTTTAAGAGATTCATTTTCATCGGCATCTGATCGTCCTTTGACTTCTTTTATCTCTTTCATTATCTCTTTGTGTTTAGTTTTATCTTCTTCGATGTGCTCATCTTTTTTTGCTGCATCCAGTCTAATTTCAAAATTACTCATTTTCTGTTCAACTGCATCGAATCTTGATGTTACTTGTTCATTAAACGCATCAACTTTAGTGCCAAGTGATCCTGCAAAGGCCTCAAGCATGGCTTTTAACTCTTCTTTTTCCATTTCCGTACCTTTTTTGTTAGAAATTTCGACCCCTTCCGGTATTTGGTTTTTATCCCAGACGCCGATTGAGCCATGCTCTTTAGTGACTAGGGCTATGTGATCAACTAAAGCTGGCTTACCTTCGATTAATAAATGACTTTCTTTGTCATCAATTAGAATATTTCCTGAACTATCATTGAATGAAACAGCGGGGCTAGTAGATACTGTTCCATCTAGTATTTCTTTTATGATTTCGTTGCTATAAATTCTGACAACTGCCCATACTTCCTCGTCTTTGATGTAAGGCAACATGACCGTGCCAAGAATTCTATTTTTAAATTCATCGTCATTTAATAATGATTTATCTGGGTGATCTCGAATAACCGGCAATCCATTTATTCTTTTTAAAAAATTTTCATTTAAATAAATAGCAGGATCACGCCAAACGTGTTCATTTAAACCAGAACGATAAGCCATTCCTGTTCCGGTTATTCTTATATTTACGAGCCACATATTTGAATATTTAAATGGCGAAGGTAAATCGCCATCTTTTATTTTATTGGCAATTTCAAATTCGTTTAAATGCAATTTTACCTTTCTCCGTTAAAAATTCGTCTGGCAATTTTTGTGGCGCATAAATATAAATAGCCTGACAGCTACAATTAACTTCTTCGCCAACAGATGTTATTTCATCATAATAACCATTAATTGGATTTAAATATCCTTTTTCGTCAGCCCATGAACCACGAATTAAATATATTTTTTCATCACGTTCTTTATGATCTTCTCGATAATCATAACCAGGTCTTCGCCAGGGTGAGTGCCATGTCAAAGCAATAGCTTTACCCTCTGTAGCTAAAAGATATTTAACATTAGCTGTTAGCTTATGACCCTGGTCAATCGCTAGTCTTCTATTCACATAATCTATTTCTTGAACAGATTTAACTATTTTATGTTTGTTCTTGCGAGTTTCTTCATCGAAATAACCATTCGGTGGAATAGATGTCACCCACCCATTAAATCGTTGTAATGTTTTTTCTATCGCCTGTTCTCTATTTAATTTAATCAAATTAATGCTGGCAAATATTCTTTTATCTAATTCTTTTCTTAATTTAGGTTTTATTTTATCGAGTGTTATTTTTGTAGGCCCTTCAAACGGTTTGTTTTTTAATGCACCACCATCAATAACCAATCTTTTATATATTTTTTTTAAATTATTTATTACATCATCTTCTTTTGGAAATCTTTTAGTTGCAGCAATTTTTAATTTCTTATTCCATTCAATTAATTTATTTTTCGATTTCCATCCGTATTTTAAATAATAATTAATTGCTTCTGTAACAACTTGATAAAATGTTTTACCAGTGTGGTTTGATAACTTTTCCACTTTGATCGATTTCCTCCTGAGTAGGCTGAAATTCTTTTAAAATGTCTAAATCTAAAATGAATGGGTATTTTTTATAAGTTTCAGTTTCATTGGCAATGCTAACTAACCATTCGGCGGCAATGGCTTTATTTTCTGGATCTAAATTAGGAGATAAAATAGCATAAAGTCGTACCGCATTTTGTATTACAACGCCATCACTTTCTCTACGTTTATTCGGTGATTCTTCAACTAACTCTTGCCAAGATGCGGTAAATTCATCTCTCCATTTATAAAATGTGGTCTTGTAATCTTCTGTAATTATTTCCGGAAACTCTTCCTTCAATGAATTATAAAAATCTTCATTCCAGGCTACGTATTGAATTAATTCCTCAAAATAATTCATCACAGGATCAATAGCTTCTCTAACACCATCAATGTATTGACTGATGGCTTTTGAATCCTCTGTTCCCTCTCCAAATCCTTCAGCAAAAGCTTCTTCTTTTATCAATATTGAAGGTATGTCGCTACCTGATGCAATATCAGAAATAATTTGATCACGACTCTTGCTAAGTGGACCTTCAACATTGGTTAAATTTAAAGATTCAATAGAATCATTTGGTCCAATTTGTAATATGTTTCCATTTTTTCCAGACTTAACGAAAGATCTTTTAATTGCACCAACTTTTTGCATTACACTGCTAATGACGGAGCTATTTTGTGATATTTTAGCAATTATCAATGCTATTTTTTCTGCAATAGTTTCATTAGCTTCCATTGTTTTTAAATAAGAACGAAGCGGATAGAGCGATCTTAAAAAAACACTTCTTCCTGTGTATCCATAAGATGAACTTTGATATTCAAGATAAATAGGAGAACCATTGAATATCTTAATAGTTCTGGAAGGATGCCAATATTGATTAGCAATATTTAAATACAAATCAGCCTGTTGAAAATCAGGACTATTCGGATCCTGGCTTGTCACCATTGAACCTGCTACGTTAAGAGGATCAAATATGTTAATAAATATATTATCTTCTCTTAAATCTTCTCTATCTAAATATTCATCGCTTTTTTTATCTAATGTTCCAACTCCGATAGCTGATGCGCCGTAACATCTGGCTGTAAAAAATCCATCTTTGATTTTTTGCGTGATATTTAGCTTTTCCCAAACTTCTTTGAATCTATTTATTACTCTTTCTTCCGGATCAGTTTTTACACTCCATGATCTGGGTTTGCAAAGTGCCATAGTTATTGGTTTTTCAACTAGCTTTCCACCCAAAGGATGATAAGCCCAAAGTAATTTACAAAGTTGATAGCCCGCACGGGATCCTGGCTTAATATCAGTAGACTCTAATAAGCTTAGTAGCTGTGAATTAGATGAATTTAATGTTTCTATTTCCGCCATTTTTGTTCCCGATTAAATTACTTCATAGTTACCAAATGCCAGCAATAATCCATATACATAACAATCAAACAGGTCGTCAGCTCTTTTATGTGCTTTTTTATCTGCTAGATGAAATCCTGCAATTTGTTTGATTAAATGATTTGCTGTTTTTTGTTTGAAGGATGTTACTTTTTCATAAGCTTCTTTTGTTATTTTGCATTTTTCCAAGTAGTGATACTTAGAAGCCATCACGCCGCGTTCATCCTTTCCTTTTGACGTCAATACAGAAGATATCGGAGTCATATGCCAACCTTCTGTTTCCGCTTTCTGAGCTAAAATGGCGCCCATGGCTGCATCTTCGATATGAATACCACCACTACCGCGTCTTGGCTTACATTTTCTTGCTAGCAGCTCTAGATTATCTAAAACAGAAGGAACAAATTCAGGCAGTAATGATGCTCTTATCTGTGTAACATCCCAGTCAATAACAGTGAGTTTCGGCTCTTCATAAGTCTCTTCATATGCAAAGAAAACTACCCCTGTACCGTCATTTTCTGTTCCACCTTTTAGTGCTGTATCCATAACAGCAAAAACAAGATCACAAGTTGTCGGTGGCTCAACTGGCTCACCTTCAACCAGCATTTTATTGACATCCAATAATGCAGCATCTGACCAATCAATAAATTCAGCTTCAAATTCTTGTTGATATACACGTGGATCGTTATCTTCTTTCTCTTTATCCAGTTCAGACTGAGGAATAAATGGATTTTTAGCGGTTGGTGCATGTAATACATTGAAGCCCAGTGACGGATCATTACAGATAGCATAAAAGAAGTTTTCGTCATCTATACCGTTAGGGGTTGAAAAAACATCTGCACCCCCTTTGGTGGTTAGTAATGTTGGTTTAATCGCTTTTGGCCAAACCTCTTCCAACATTTCTTTGTTTTTTGTAAAAGCAGCTTCGTCGATTAAGATTCTATTATATTCACGACCCCGACCGGCCAACTTATTATCATTAAGCGCCCAAAAGTCTATTTTTGCGCCATTTTCTAAGCGTATTAAGCCCTGATTGCGTGCTTTTCTTGTTATCAGCGGATATAAATATTCTTCAACAGTATCGAAAATCTCAATTTGTTGTTTTACTTCTGGTGTAAATATCCCTACCAACCCAGCATTGGGTATTTTCATTCCATGTCGATAAAAGAATTGCGTTGTAACTGATGCCGTAAGTATTTGTATTAATGCTGTTTTCCCGAATCTCCGGCCACATTTCCAAGCGTTAAATCGATGATTGATTGATTTTTGATATAACTCTTTTTGACCGCTATGTAACTTAGGTAAGTGAATATTAATCGTCATCTTTGTTTTCTATCGAATTCGGAATATGAAGTGAGTTGTGAATGTATATTTTTTTATCGTCGTTATTATTTTCTTTTTTATCTCCCCATTTATCTCTTTGCCTGTTTTTAAGCCAAAAAATAATTGCTGTTGGATCTGGGGGGATAAATTTTTCTGTTATTTCTTTTATTTCTTTATCGCCCTCATTTTTTACTTTCCTCTCTGTATAATTAATGCCCATGGCTCGATTATAAAGAGAGTTTGCTACCTCAGCGTCTGCAACATCTTTTCCGCTTTTAATCGACTCTTTGAACTCAGGGAATTCATTTTTCCAGTTGTATAATGTTGATTCTGCTATATTAAAAAACTTTGCCAGCTCTTCATCTGTAGCTCCCAACAAGCATAGTTTTCTAGCTTGTTCTGCATATTCTTCTTTGTATAATGTTTTTCCTGCCATATCTTATCCATTGTTTATTGGCTTACGTTTAAACGCATAACTACCTATCCCGTCTCTACCAAGATTTGTTTCAATCGTATTATGTTCTTTTAATTCAAATCCTTCCGAGTCAAAGAAATTAATGATTCCTTGATGCGTGAAATACCAGATATGCTCTGTCGGTCTAAAGTGATGTGATCTGATGACATGCTCACCACAACCAAAAATTGGAATTGAAACGAAAACCCATTTTCTGGCTTGTTGAATTGCAATTTGCGGCTCGTCTATATGCTCGAGTGAATCCCAGAAGCTAAGTGCATTATATTTGTGAGTGTATAGATTTCTATATAAGTCTTTTTCTTTCAGCCAAATCAGAGCCTTTTTATTAACATCGAATCCGACTGTATTTTCTCTTTCAGTGACGAATTGACCTGAACCAATACCAACATCTAAAACTAGTCCTTCGTAATGACGAGAAATAAGTTCAATCCGAGACTTTGTTAACTCCTTGCCCAACTTCGTTTCCGACATTTTTTGATATTTATCAAAGTATTTATCATCATAAGGTCGATTATTCGGCACTGGATAATATCCAACACCTATTCTCGGCAGAAAAATAAAGCCGTTTTTGTATTCTTCTTGGAATATTTTCATGTTTTATCTTTTTGTGAATGATAATCGCGCTTTATCGATAAAAGGCTTAACTTTTGGGATTAAATTAGAAATAGTTTTATCGCAGTGATGTTTCATCTGTTGACAAAAACAAAAATTGTCTGGATATATCATCAATGAATTAGACAAATCGGTAACTTTATCGTCTGTTATTTTCTCATGATGATTATTTCCACCATTTCCGCCGAACAAACAGATCATCTTCTTCTTATAAGCTAGTGCGGCGTGAAATATTAAGCATGGGCCAATGACTACGATTTCAGCCATTTCAACAAGTGAAAGCAACTGCAATAAATTAAGCTCACCACGATGAAATTTAGTATGAGAAAAAGGCGTCGGATGTGTGATCCATTCTTTGTCTTGTTCATTATGAGCCACGCTGATAACGTAATATCCCGCCATCGATAATAATCTTGCTACTTCATCGATATACTCATTCTTTGGCCCACGGCTTGCGTTATGCCACTCTGTGCGCTCAGTCGTGGGTCTTATGAGTGCAATGGGTTTCTTATCAACGATATTTAAACTTAACGCACGATAACGAGGTAAATCTAGCTTTTCCGGTTCACATTTAAACTGTTTTTGCATCGTTGAATAAACTGAACCGGTTTGTAAATCTTTCACCCCATAGTGTATTCTTCGTCTTTCAGCATCTTTTGGTGCTTCTTCGAAAAATGTAGGCGTAATACTTTCATGTATTGCTTGTGTTCTTAAAGTTGTATTTGTCTTTACGAAATGTAAGTTTTTTATGCCGTTGTAGATTTCGGGTGTTGCTGTCTTGATCCAGATTTCATGATCTTTGGCCAACGTTTTAACAAAAGGACGCTGACATATGTTGTCGCCAATACCCAACATGCCATCAATAAAAATTTTTTTAGTAGTCACTTTGAAGTTCGCTTTGTAGTGTGTTGCGCGGGAAACAATCTAATTCTGTATATCGTGAGCAGTTGACTATTTTGATATCAATTTTATCTGCTAATTCTTTGAAATCCTGTTGCCATTTTTTTGTCAAATTTTCAGTTGGATTATCTAACTCTTTTATGTGCTTACCGTGAAAATGCATTCCATTTTTTATACTACAATCGTAGCCTATCAATACTATCTTTTTTGGCTTTAATGTCATTGCTAATTCAATTGCCAGCTGTCCGCTGTTGCATACTGTTCTATTGCAGTTATCAAGCAAGTTTAAATTATATTTTGCAGCTGCTAATTTACTACGTGTAAATAGCTGAGCGCTTGTTTCTTTCTTTATCTCATCAAAATGATGCAGCCAGAATTTATAGTCTCCAGCGACTAAATAATCACAGTCTTTAGCCAATTTGTAACTTAAATTAACAGCAATTTTTGTGTAATTTTTAATCAACTCTACATCTTGTGATAGTAAAGATGGGCCGCTAGCAATACATATTGCTGTTTCTTTGTGCATTTTAAGGAATCCAACTATCTATCTATTTTTTGACAATTATCAAATTCAAATATTTCAGAACATTATTCTGCTAACTTTAATAAATCACCGGTATTTTTTGATACCATACGGAATAAAATGCTGGTTATTTAATTTAAACTTACTTTTGATGTAAGTTTTTGATTGTTTTGATAAGCAGTAGTTAATGCCAAAAGTTTATAGGAGCCTCTGAAATTGGAGGCTCATAAATAATTATTAAATCCAGCTCGGATCTCAAATCCTCAATGAACGCCAGGTAAAAATGGTTGAACTTCTTCAATCATTTTTTCTCTTGCTGTCATTAATAACCTTTTTCTTCCTCCAGCTCCCCACCTTCCCATTTTACTCGCGCATTGACTAATCTCTTTGCTTTCTGAATTAATTGTTAAATCAAGTTGATTAAGTCTATACATCGCATCAAATCCATTCATCACCATGTGACGAAATGTATTATAAACTTGTATTTCAAATTCCGGTTTTATCCATGCGGCATACCTAATAGCAACAAGTTCTAGCCCCCATACACCATGGGAACATCCACCATTATTTACAACCACCGCAGGACAATTTTGTCCCGCGATTAATACTTGAACAAAATTTTTAATCTGAGAACTTCTCATAAATTTGCTTGGCTTTTGAGACTCTGTAGCTTCACCTTTTATTACTGCTGCCGCATGCAAATCATTGAGACTAAAACGTCCTTCTTCATCAACTCTAACAGGAATGCCATAAATATTTACTTTTGGATATTTCATGATGCTAACCTTTCAAAAAAGAGACCTCAGCTCACACAGAACG
>NZ_AUCC01000098.1 GCF_000429565.1 Arsenophonus nasoniae DSM 15247 | reverse complement strand
CCTGCCTGATTTAACCGGTTTACGCTTTCTGGGAGATTTATTGCGAGCCATCGAGATGAATCCCTGAAAAAAATTAACCTACTGCAGAGTATAAAACAGTACTTAACTCATTAACATCCCCGAAGCAGCACCGCTGCGCCGCTCACGCGTAGCGTGCTACGTTCAATACCTTTGCTCCACCATTTTGCTTCCCAAACAGCTTTATTCCATTTGACTTGAGATCCGATTTGGTAAGCGGCCTCTTTTATCCATGTTGCAGCTGTATAACATAAATCAGCATCACAATTTTTTATTTTTTCCCAAGGTAATTCACCGCTGCCTGGCTCAGGATATCCTGGTTCAGTGCCTTTTATCCACCATTTTGCTTGCCAAATAGCATTATTCCATCTTACGCGCATACCAATTTGATAGGCAGCATCTTTGATCCATTCTGCGGTATTTAAACATATATCATTTTGTTGATTCATATAAATTGCTCCATTGTTTTGTAAAAAATAAAGTACTTTTACTTTATGTGTATTCAAAATGAATGATATTCTTTTATTTTTTAATAAACGAATTAATTTTTATTAAAAAAAAGTTATGTTATAACGAATATCATTCTTTACACTTTAATATATTAATTAAATATTTATATTTTATTTTCATGCGGTCACCAAAGATTAACAATGAAGTGAAATTATATTGTCAATAAATTTATTTTTTTGACATAAATTTTTGTGTTTTTTTATTTAATTAACATTGGTATTTTTATTTCCCCCAGGACGGGTAATATCATGTCGATTGTGAATAGCATTTCTGAGTTAGCAACAATTAAATTAATGTTTATCAAATAACGGAAATGGATTTTAAATACCAGATTGATAATAAATTAGATTAGCTTAATAAAAGAATAATCAGAGTAGTTAGCACTGTTTCTACATTGAGATAAAATTGGTTTATACTTTCTTTCTATATTGTAGTTGTTAATTTTATTGTTTTTAATTTTAAACTCGATTTGCAAACCGATAATTAGAATGGTTTTTATCATAGGGGAGTAGGTAGTTATGTCGGAACATAAAAAATTTCGCTTTTATCAGCCGCTAAAAGGCCTAAGTCATACATTTGGTGATGAATGGTTTGCTCTTAAGGCAGAATCGTTTGCGCGTTTTTTTGGCACCCCAGGTTTTTTAATTGGGCAAACTATTGTTGTTACTGCATGGATCTACATTAATATAACTGGGATAACTAAATTTGATCCCTATCCGTTTATTTTACTTAATTTAACTTTTAGTCTGCAAGCAGCCTATGCGGCCCCGTTAATATTACTTGCTCAAACTCGGCAATCTGAACGTGATCAAGCACATGCGATTGCTGATGCTCAACATCGAGAAGATTTAGCTGAAGCAATGGCGCAAAGGCAAGCTATTGCGGAATATAATACTGAACAGTTATTTGCATTACTTCAACAAAATACAGAATTAACCAAATTAACTAAAGAAATGGCCGAGCGCATTGAAAACTTAACTATTCAATTAGAAAGCCGTACTCGCAAATAAAAATTATTTAGAATAATGGCAAACAATACTTTTATCTAACACAGGCTATTTGCTTAAGGTAAATTGTGTTTATCCAGTTAAGTATATCTAACTCCTTTATGTAAAGCATAAAGTGAAGAGACAACTGGCGTAGTGTAATAGAAAAGACGACGTTTTAGCCACTGTGTATCTTCTCTTTCTTTGGTACTAATTCGTCCTAATCGCCAAGTTTCTGGTTGGCAAGCCCTATTCATACGACGCTCTGTCGTATAGAGATAATTAAATCCCAGTTCTTTTGCAATTTTTGCGTAGTCTCGAGTATAAAATCCTTGTGGCCAACATAAGTGCTGACTGCAATAACCAAGTTGTTTGATAAGTATATTACGGCATTGTTCAATATCTGCAATTAATGCTGCATGACGTCTTTCAATATTAGTTTCTAATTGATCCCAACGTAAATGTGAATATGTGTGATTATGAAATTCGATTAATTCACTCGCTTGCATGTGTTCAATTTCTGACCATCTCAGCATAACATCATCGGCTTGGCCGTTACCGATCTTTATTTCACATTCACGGTGTGAATATCCGATATTAGATAATTTTCTAACCTTACCATTACCAATATCTTTGGTAATGAGAAAAATACTGGCTTTAAGCTGCAATTGTTCTAATACAGGAAAAGCGTAAACCCAATTGTCCAAATAACCATCATCAAAAGTGATCATGACACTCTTACGTGGAAAAGGTTTACCCTGATAAAATTGCTCTAATTCTTTTGTAGAAAGGGTTTTCCAGCCACTATTAGCTAGCCATGTCATCTGTTGTGTGAAAGTTTTTGGGGATAAAGTAACTAACCCAGGAGACGGGCTAACATGATGGTACATAAGAATAGGAATAGTTATCGCATTCATTATATTAATAAAATCATAGATTAATAGGTAGTAAATTATTTTTACTCAATTATTAGCATAATAGCAAGTATTTAATATACTGCATAAATGGTAATTTTATTAATCAAACAAATAGTTATATAAAAAAGAATGAACACTAATAATTCGTGTGGTTAGAAGACAGATACTGTTAGTTATCAGCATCACTTAATAAATTATCTATCAGTAACAGAATTTTTTAGTCTATCAACACATGACTTTAGCTAATTATTTGATCGTTCCTGATTAGTTTTATTATGTAAATTAATATCATACACTTTGCCAATTTGTAATAAACGCAATAAGCATGACTCGATTGAAAATTTCTTAGTTACTTGAAGTTGTCCGCGTAGGGCCATTTCTTGATATTTTTTAGGTTGCTGTAGAAAATCATCAATAGCTGCTATCCAATTGTTGATATCAGATGGTGGCAATAATAGTCCATTACTTTTATCCTGGATAATATCAGGTAGCCCACCCACATTACTAGCAAACACCGGCACAGCAAAGAAAAGTGATTCAACTGCTACCATACCAAATGCTTCCTTATTAGAAGGAATCACTGTTAAAGATGCATATGAATATATTGAGGAAGAAGGAAAAACTATACCGGCGAGCAATGTTTCAGGCTCTAAATTATAGTCGATAATTTTTTTCCTTAATTTAGCTTTACAAGCGCCATCGCCAATAATTAAATAGCGAAATGAACGGCCTTGCCGTTTTAATTGGGCGAGTGCCGCTAAAACAATATCATGTCCTTTCTCTTCTCTTAGCATACCAACTTGAATTATGATTGGGGCTGTTCCCTCTTTTATCCAAGTTAAAATATTATCAGCGATAGGGGTTTGTTTTTCGGCAACCATTTTAGAAAAATCAAAACCAGGATGAACAACCTTCACCTTTTGTGGCATACAACCACTTTGCAATAATGTTTCTCGCATTGGTTCGCTGGGGACAATGACGTAATCAAATAAGTAATTCATACTGAAGGCTTTTATTTTACCTGACAGATAGGTTTTTTGTCTCAATACACATGGCCGCTGTTTCTTAGCTAGTGTTTTTACAGCGATGGCAAGGTTATTCGCATCATGTCCACTGTGGCAAATGGCTAAAATTGTTTGTTGTTGACGTAGTAGTTTGCGTAGGCGCATGATTGAAGCAGGGTGAGCACTATTAATAAATGCAACATGATAGATTGGAATGTTATTTTTTTTTGCTTCATGTGCAATTTGACTGTCTATATGGCAAGCTAAAGTTACGTTGAAGCCTCGATGAATTAACCCTTTCATTTGTAATAAAGCCTGAGCTTCTTGGCCACCAAAATTCATCGAAGATTCGGTATAGATAATGGATGTATTCATAATATACCCTGATAGTTAGCCCGCTTGTTAATTGATTTACCATTCAATTAACACAAAAATAACATAATATTCTAATTTCTTTATTATTTTCGCTAAAAGATTTAGCGACAAAAGTTTAGTAATCTGCAACAAAACCGTTCTGTATCTAATGTTATAACTTTGTTATATAGAGGTATTTAATCAGAATGTGTTAACTATGCTTACTTTAACTAATTGTAGTATTTTTTTATAGTAATTTTTCCTCTTATTTTTCATGAGTTAGATTTTATAGCATCATTTTCTATATTTTATAATTATTGGTTTACGATTATAAAAATAGCAAAGGTAAAAGATTACGATGAGATGATATTAACACTATCTTGGTGCGAAAATGATGCCTATAGCGTTAATTTTGACAAGTATTATAATGAATAATAATTTTATTATGACTATCAGGTAATTAATTGATAATCTATACAAAATTGTTAAAGCGATAATTTTATCATTTGTAGAGTATTTTATACTTAACACATAATTAAATTACCTTAACTCAATAGGTTAATTGTAACAATGTTTTATTATATTTAAGCTAAATAATTATTTATGTTGCTTAAAATGTCTATTTTTACTCGGCAAATGTAGAATAAAGATTTATGTTTCGTTTTATCAGTTTTGTGTTGGATACTTTTTATTTTTTAGGTAAAGGTTAAATGATGAATATTTTTATGAATAAATTTATATTATTGTTATTAAGTGTCATTTTGTTTTTCTATTCAGCTTTTACTTTAGCTATCTCATCCAAATTGCTCATTTCACCAGAACCTAGTGTACTATGTGATAGATACATATGTGTTGATAGTATTACAGGAGTTTCAGTCAGTTTAACAGAAAAATATTTAGGTAAAAAACAAGCTAATCGCTTATTGTCTCAAGGTTTATTTGATAAAACGGCCTTTACATTTGATAACGGGGTATTTTGCGACATAAAAGAGAGGAAATGCTATATTGATAGATATTTTAATGAGAAAGGACAACGAAGCAAAGTGTGTCAGCAGTACACAGAAAAATTATTTAGTAATTAAATATCGGCAAAAGTGACTCATGAGTGTATTTTTTTATAAATTAAAAATAACTTTTTACTATCACGCTAGAAACGATATTTAATCTCAAAATTTACTTATTTATTTTGGCATTTTATTGTTTAAAAATCACTTACTCTTTTAAAGTGAGTTGTGATATTTTTATGATTATTGAGTTGTAAAATAGAAGCATTAATATTAAAAACGAGAAATCTTATCATAGAAATTCTTATTTAAATATAAATACTACGTAAATTATTGATATAAACGATCGATAACTGCATTACAATAGTTTAAGTCTATCATATATGCAAGTATTGATCGTTTATATCAATTTTTTTTATGTGTCTATTTTAGGTATGATTTATTCTATGAATTTTGTTTTGGTTTAATTTATAATGATTACTTTAACTAAGAGTTATATTTTCTTTTTATATCTATTGTTTGATGTATTTAATTTTACTGAACTTGAGGACAATGAAAAATGTAAGGCTAACACGCTTAGGCAATATTGTACCAACATTGTTAGTAGTGTTAAATTGTCAGCTTTTCTAAGCTATGATTTTTCTGTTTATCGGTATTTTTATGTTTACTCTAATTAGAAAATTTATCGGCAGATATTTTATTAAAATAATTTTTTACCAAAGCGTTTAAACAATAAAAAATCGCTTTAATATGAATAATTATTATTTGTTATGTCATAATTTGCGCCAACACTTTAGGGATTATTACTATTTTATCAGTTTTATTATATTTTAGATTTGAGTAATATGAGCGTTTTTTAGTAAAAATTTAATAATAGTTAGCACATAGAGATAAAAATAATTAAAGCCACTAATTACTTGATAAAATGGCTAGTTGAGAATTTTATTAGATCATTTTATAGTAAGAATTGTTGGTTTAAGAAGGATATCTATTCATGCTGAGTATAATCTATTAAGCTTAATAAAACAGAATTATTGTTTGGGTTTTCTAATTAATTTTCATTTAAGTTAAAAATAAATATTTTTATTATTTTAATGTGTTTATTAGTAATGTTTTTTATTATTTATTTGTAAATATCCAATTTTTATCTCTTAATAATGAATTATATGATTATAAGCTTATTAAAATAAATACTATTTAAAAATACTAATATTTTTAAAAATATTATTTTTCCTTGTGTGTTTAGAGCCAGTCATTTTGGCGATGCTGGCTTTTTTTTTGTTATTATTCAAAAGTGAGATTTTATTAATTTAATAATTGCAAATGTTTATTTTATATAACGCTAGCTATTTTAAAGAATTTTATTTTGGCAATATAAATTTCTATAATTAAATTATAATAATTAGATAACTATTTTGGTTTTTTTTACTAATATATTTATTTAATTAGTATATTATTCTGATTATTATTGCAATATACGTTTGCCAGAGGTATGTAAAGAGTTATCGAATACTAAATAAATATTAAGTGTGCTAATAAATTTCGTATTGATAAGATAAGAAAAATTAATTATTAGAAAATATATTGTCAAATGTCGTCTTATTTCATGTGATGGTTAACAAATATTCCTCAATACAATAGAAATTTGAATTTTATTATAAATGAATTTTTTTAATTGACTTCGCTTAAATAAAATTTTATTAATAAAATAAATTATAATGAACTTTAAAGGAGCGTTAAAAAATGAAAAAAATATTAACGTTATGCTTTCTTTTTATTTTAATGCCACCAGTAACTTATTCTTTAGAACAATCATAAGATTATGAATTGACTCAGGTATTAATTTTAAGTAGACATAATGTGAGAGCACCAATCATATATGAAAATATATTAACTCGTGCAACGAATAAAGCTTGGCCTATTTGGCATACAAACAATGGAAATCTTACGACTAAAGGTCGCCAATTAGAGATTTATTTAGGAAACTACTTTAGATCATGGTTTGATAGAATGGGGCTATTGCGTCAAGATAAATGTCCAGATTCAAATAATGTCTATGTATATGCAAACAATCAACAACGTACTATTGCTACAGCAGAATCTTTTATTACAGGCGCTTTTCCTGATTGCTTGGTTAAAACTTTTTATCGTTCAGATATGAATGACGGAGAGTTTGATACTATTTTTGCTACAGTTATCACTGATGATAGTGCAGAATTTAAGCGACAAGCCGAAAGCGCTATGGCAGAAAAATTAGCATATTTGGATTTAGCTGAAGCTTATAAACAAGTGTCAACAATATTGGATTTTAAGAATTCAACGCTATGTAAAAAAGATAAATTGTGTGATCTTGTTAGCTATCCAAACACAATGAATATTAGTGCAGGTAAAGAACCCTTTGTGTTTGGTCCATTAGGATTAGCAGCGAACGTTGTAGATGTATTTGATCTTCAGTATTACGAAGGATTTGCTACCAAAGATGTTGCTTGGGGAACAATTAGTACACCAGAGCAATGGAAAACACTTAATAAAATTAGAAATGGCTATCATGCAGTTGCATATAAAACTAAAATAGTTGCTAGTAACATAGCTAAACCTTTATTAGAATATATTGATTTGTATTTTGTTCAACCACGCAAAATTGCAGGTTCAAAATTACTTATTATGTTTGGTCATGATTCAAATATCGCGTCAGTAATGTCTGCTCTGGATTTCGCCCCTTATCAATTATCTGAACAATATGAAAAAACCCAATTGGTGGGAAATTAGTGTTTCAACGTTGGCATAGTAAGAAAATGAATAAAGATTACCTAAAAGTTGAATATATTTATCAATCAATAAATCAATTGCGCAATGGGACGGCTTTGACATGGAGTAACCCGCCAAAACAGGTAACTCTAGCGCTTAAAAATTGCCCGATTGATGGAAATGGCTTATGTCATTGGGATGACTTTGAAAAGAGCATGCAGCAAGCATTAAAAAATAAACTTTTTGTTGATTAGGTAAGATTAGAGGCAGCGGGATTAACACTACTTTTATTAATATTCATCACGAAAGAGTATGTTTTGCTAGTTATTTTTTATAAAATTCGAATTTTATTTTCTTTTTAGCTAATTATAAAGTCTCTTATTTTGTTATTAGTATTTGTTATAACTTAAAGATAATATTACTTTATTGTTAGCTTAATAGGTATTTAACCAGAAATTACTCGATTCATTTATTTTTTACTAACTAGTTTTGACGTTAAGTATTTTCTCTAATAATTAATAATTGAGTACTTAACTCTCGCTGCTACTTCGGGTAGCATTTGTTATTGGATTTATTCAACTTAAAGAGTTAATAAGTGATTAGCATAAAAAAATAATATTATTTTACGCGATAATATATATATTAAAAAAATTAAAAAATAATACAGACAACTATTTTATCAACAAATTACGGAATAAAAATAATTTAATAACGCTAAATTATCTTAATGCTATAGAATATTTTATAAATGGTGGTAAGTGTAAATTAATAAGGTTATATCTTACTTAATATAATTTTGTATTAATGTAATTTTTGTTATACAAATAATGTCTTGTGTAAGTATATAAATAATAATTTATATAAATATGCAAATCATGATCTACGTAAATATATAAATAGTAGTTTGTACTAATGTATAAATAAGGAGCGTTTGACATGAAAAAATTAATAACTCTCATAATAGCAGCATCATTGATTGGCTTCAGTCTAACATCTCAGGCCACTGAAAATTGTCCGGCATTAAATAAAATTGAAAGTAGTAATGGTATTTTCCATGCAAATGGAGTAGATGGAAATTGGCTTGGTGTGCTGCAAGGCATTATTGCAGAAAAAACTACGGTACAATCTTTTGAGGGTGGACTTGCAATTGCCGAAAGTCAGTCAGCGCCTATAAAATTTCAGTATTGTACTTATCGTGTTGGTGTTGATAAAACTCTTGATATGCGTTTCACACCAAAGAATGAAAAAGAGTTTACTATCCAAACTGTCGGTAATTTATGGAAAGAAGAAGCTGGACCTTTTGGACTTATTTATAAAGTATGTGAAAAAACCGCGCCAGAGAATTGTAAGTTTACGATTCGTCAATAAAATATCATTTAAAAAATAATTTTTGTTTGGTTCTGTTCCATTAAAAAATTGCTTCAATTTTTTCAAGCAACTGATACTAAAGTATAGTAAGCAGCTAATACTTTTATTTGGTATCTATTTTAATGCGACAGAACCTTTATTTTTATCTTAGCTTAAAGCTTCTATGTTGTTAAAAGAAGAAGCTGGTTTATAAAGGCTATAGGTTTTATTAAGCGAATTTTTGTTTTAGCTTAATAAGAAGTAGGATAGATTTTTTGCTTTCATTATATTTATTAATCATTAATTTCTATTAGGTGAAGTATGAATAATTTCGGTATTGGCTCTAAACATAGTTATACTCGATTATCAAGCGATAGTTCATGGTTAGGAAATTGAATCGCTTTTAAAGTGAGTAGCAAAAGCCATCCCTTATTGCAAAAAGGAGATGGGGATCGATTTATTGTGTTTAGTGCCAGTTAACATTTCCTCAGAGAGTGTAATTTCTAACCTGATTTCCTTATTTTAGACACATTGATCCTGCGTTTAGCTGCGTAACCATCGCTTTTTCTCCAGGTTATACAGTCTTTCTGACAACAATTCCGTTGCTTTTTTACCCATTTGCGCCCCGGTGAAAAGCAGCCTGTCGCCACACAGAATACATTTGTACGGATCGGTACGCAGAAATCCTTTCATCAGCACAGAAAAACCT
>NZ_AUCC01000097.1 GCF_000429565.1 Arsenophonus nasoniae DSM 15247 | reverse complement strand
GATGAGATTGGATACCTGCCGTTTGGGCGAGAAGAAGCAAACCTGTTTTTCAATGTGATTGCCAAGCGTTATGAGCATGGCAGTGTCATATTGACGAGTAACCTATCATTTGGGCAATGGCCAAGTGCTTTTGCTGATGACGCAACATTAACTGCCGCTATGCTTGATCGTTTACTTCATCATTCGCATGTACTGCAATTAAGCGGTGAAAGCTACCGATTGAAAGATAAGCGGCGCTCAGGAGCAATAACTGAGTAAAATAGTGGATCAATTTTGATTGATCGGATTTAGATAAAAAGTGGATCAGTTTTCGGTGATCGTTGACACTCTCATTCCAGCAGGCATCCTAATGTTAAATCTATCCATTTCTTGGCTTGGGTATTTCTTTGTCATTAGTCAACCCTATAATTGTTCTTTGGAAAAAATATAAATGATTAGTTCATTTGGATTTCTTTTTTTAACTTCTCAATCATATCTTCAAGCATACTAATTCTATTTTCAAAATCATCTTTATTTTCAGATAACTGCTGGTTCTCTTTAGATAAAGAATCTTCAAGGCGCTTCACGATTTCTGAGTTTAATGAACGGGTATTTCTTCTCGCTTCTTCATGTAAGCGATCTTTTAATTCGGTAGTCATTCTTACGCCAAATGGTGCTATATCTCCTATTTTCATATGTTTAATTATATGTAAAGAGTTTTAATTGAAAATAAGTACTAAAAAAATTATTAAGAATGTTCGAAACTATTAATTTAAGAAGCATCTAAGGGATTACTATTTTTCGAGATTATTTTTCAGTGTTTGGATTTGATTCTCTAGCGCTATAATGCGATTAGTTAAATCAGAGATAGTCAATTCTTGAACATTTTTGTTTTGTTTCACCCAAGCTTCTATCGCGGCAACCATTTCCTGATTGGCCGATCTCCCATTAACGTTAGCTAACTCATTAATTCTATTTTTTAGCTCCACAGGTAATCTTAAATTAACCTGTGGGTTTTTGTATTTTCTTTCTGACATATTCTAATCCGTAAGTTTTATTTACAGAATATGTGGGTATCTATTGACTATCAATACGTACCTATTTAATATGTATGCATACCACATACAAAAAGGAGAAAACATGAAAGTATCAAAACCTTCATCTGTTCGTTTCCCTGACGAGATAGAAACCTTGTTAAGGAAGTTAGCGAATAAGAGTGATAGGTCTTACAGCAAGGAGATAGTAAGTCGGGTGCGCCGCACTTTAAAAGAAGATGGTTTAATTAATGCATAAAAAACAGCAAAACCCCAACTGGACGAGCAGTCAGGGTTTCTAAATTGTCAATCATAAGCAAAGAGATTAACAGTATGAATATACCAAATAAAAATCTTCCTGTCATTGCAGGAATTGAAATTACCAAAGACTCAGAAGATCGTTTCAACCTGAACGCATTACACAAAGCGAGTGGTGGTGACAATGCAAAGCGACCCTCTCTATGGTTACAAAACAAACAAACTAAAGAATTAATTGCAGAATTAGAAGCTAACTTATTGAAAAACAACCAAAGCAGAAATTCTTGCTCTGCTTATAAAGTGGTCAATACCGTTAATGGCGGTTCATCACCAGGTACATTTGCTCATGAACTTTTAGCGATAGAGTATGCTGGCTGGATTTCGCCAAAATTTAGATTAACAGTTAACCAAACATTCTTAGATTTTAAAGCGGGTAAATTAGCGCCTGTTGTGATAGACCCTATGGTTGCATTAAATGATCCGGCTGTAATGAGAGGCTTGTTGCTAAATTATAGTGAAAAAATCCTTGATCGTGACCATCAAATAGCAGAAATGAAGCCCGATGTAGCCGCCTTAGAGCGCATAGCTAAGTCAGATGGTGCTATGTGTGTGACTGATACAGCCAAGCAACTACAAATACGTCCCAAAGCGCTGTTTGATTTCTTAAGTGAAAATAAATGGATTTACAGACGATTAGGCAGCCCGTGGATTGGTTATCAGGACAAGATTCAACAGGGGCTGATTGAGCATAAAGTGACAACGATTACTCGAACTGATGGCATTAATGAAACAAAAACACAGGTTCGTATCACACCAAAAGGGATTGCTAAATTGGCAAAACTGTTAAGCGTGGAGGTGGCAGCATGAATAACGCTCTCTCTACGCTAACTTTTCAGAATTTTACCTTTAATCCTGTTGTTGATAGTGGTCAAATTTGGCTTACGTCTACTGAGCTTGCACAAGCATTGGGTTATAGCAGAACAGATAATGTCAGTCGGGTTTATTCGCGTAATGCAGATGAATTTACTGATTCAATGACAATGACCGTCAATATGACGGTCGTTAGAAAAACAGGTGAAATTGATATGTTGGTGCGGTTATTTTCACTTCGAGGTGCTCATTTGATTGCGATGTTTGCAACGACTCCAATAGCCAAACTATTTCGTAAATGGGTACTAGACATTTTGGATAGAGAACTTGATGGAAGTAATTTGGATGAGCATTTGCTGTTTAGAAATATCACAACAGCATTTACTCACATTAGCAGCATTAGGACGATATGGAATCAATCTCTTTCTCCATCATTGAGAAGATTAAATACAAAAATAGATGCGGAGTTAACAGGAAGATTAGCAGATCTACATGGTTCGGTGTTTAGTTCTTTAAGACACCTTGAAATGCATTCAACGGTAAAATTGATAAATTAATTTTATTAAAAAACAAAAAAGTCACTTAATCGTGGCTTTTTTTATTTATGGAGTCAAGTTAATGGATGAATTTAGATGGCGAACCCAGATACAAGACAGCCCAACGGGCGAGTTCAGGCATCGAATCAAAGAAGTGGAATTTGGTGATGGCTACAAGCAGGTGTCTGCCGATGGGATCCATCCCGAATCGCAATCCTGGCCTTTCTCTTATTTAGGCAAAAAAGCCGAAGTGATGCCTATCTTTGATTTTATTCGCCAACACACTATAAAGTCTTTTATCTGGATTCCCCCTTTTGGTGTTAAGGGAGTGTATCGGGTTAAAGTCGATTCGATCAAGATGACTCCGGTTGCGCGTGATGTCATGAAAATATCAGCCACGTTTGAGGAGGCTTTCTCAGCATGATAATCCATTCAGATGTGCAAAAATTAGAACCGGGTGAAAAAATTCAGTTGGTGGAAGTAGATGGCAGTGCATTTGGTGGCCCGGTTTTGCGTTTTCATGCTTACAACCTTCGTTACACCCCCGAGGAAATTGAAAAGGCAGAAGATAAATTAAAACCGAAGCCTATCTGGTGGCAAGGTAACGAATATGGCGCATGGCCTTATGAAATTTCGGGTTTATCAAAAAGTAGTGAAGGCAGCCAAGCCAGACCGATACTGAAAGTGGGTAATATTGATAGTCTGATATCATCACTGTGCCTGGAATTTGATGATATGGTTCAGGCAAAAGTAACCATTTATGAGACTTTTTCGCATTATCTGGATAGCAAAAATTTTCCTGATAATAATCCTACTGAGAATCCTGATGAATGCTTTAAGCAAGTATTTTATGTTGACCGAAAAAGTCATGAAGAAGCGGGGGGAATTATTCAGTTTGAACTGGCTTGCCCGTTTGATTTACAAGGCGTTATGTTGCCAGTACGTCAAATTCATCATCTCTGTTACTGGTGCATGCGGGGTTGGTATCGTTCAGGGAATGGGTGCGCCTATAATGGTAAACGCTATTTTGATGAGAAAGGCAATTCGGTGGATGACCCCGCCTTAGATGTTTGTGGTGGTCTGATGAGCGATTGTAAAAAGCGATTTGGTGAAAATGTGCCCTTGGATTTTGGCGGATTTCCTGCGGCAGGGTTAATACGATGATAACAAAAAGTCTTACCGAAGCAATATTTAATCACGTTAAAAGGGTATTTCCGCAAGAAGCCTGCGGGGTTATTTGCCAAAAGAGCCGTGTGAAACGCTATTTTCCTTGCCGTAATCTTGCTGCAAATCCCACTGAACAATTCGAATTATCACCGGAAGACTATGCCAATGCGGAAGACTGGGGACTGCCTGTTGCTATCGTCCATTCTCATTGTGGCGATGGCGTGACAACACACCCAAGTGAAATAGATAATCTGCAATGCGATGCCAGTGAATTACCGTGGGTAATTGTGTCGTGGCCTGAGGGGGATTTGCGTATAATTCAACCAAGAGGTGAGCGTGAATTAACGGGAAGAACGTTTGTTTTGGGTTACTCCGATTGCTGGACGCTGATTGTTGATTATTTTCGGCAAGAACACGGTATTACATTGAATAATTATAGTGTCACTTATCCATGGTGGGAGCAAGGTGAAAACCGTTATATGGAGAATTTCACCAAAGAAGGTTTTGTTGAAATTAATGGTGTGTCTGAAGTGGGTGATGTGGTCATTATGCAGGTTCAGGCTGATGTCGCCAATCATGCAGGTATTTTGCTGGATAACGGCATGCTACTGCATCATCTGTACGGGCAATTAAGCCGTGTCACGCCCTACAGTGATTACTGGCGTGACCGAACCGTCAAGGTTGTCAGAAGGAAAGAATGGGCATGAGTGAACTGAGAACAGTCAGGTTATATGGAAAACTGGGCACAAAATTTGGCCGCGTCCATCAACTGGCCATTAGCTCCCCAAAAGAAGCCATTAAAGCATTATGTGTGCTTTACTCAGGCTTTGCACGTTATCTGGCTGATGCGCATTTGAGAGGCGTCGAGTTTGCGGTCTTCAAGGGAAAGCATAATATCGGCGAAGATGAGTTTCACCTTGATACAACACAGGATATTCGTATTGCCCCGATAATTAAGGGAAGCAAAAACGGAGGACTGTTCCAAACTATATTAGGGGTAGCCATGATAGGCGCAGCAATGATGTTGGGGCCTGTTGGGTGGGCAGCCTTTGGGGCTGGCGGGTTTATGGGTGGTGCTTTAGCGTTAGGTGGGGCATCAATGGCATTAGGCGGTATAGCACAAATGTTGTCACCGCAACCGCCAGGAGCTTCGGTTCGTCAGGACGCCGATAATAAACCGTCTTATGCGTTTGGTGGTGCAGTGAATACGACGGCACAGGGTAATCCAGTGCCGTTGCTGTATACCTTGGATAGAAAAGAGATAGGTGGGGCAATTATATCCGCGGGGATTTACACCGAAGACCAAAGATAGCATTAATGATGAACTTTGAGTCGCTGAGGCGGCTTTTTTTTGTGGGTGAAATATGACAAATCTTATTTTCGGGGCAAAAGGGGGTGATGGCGGTGGGCATAAACCTGTAGAGTCACCCGATAGCTTGCTATCAGAATCAACCGCAAAATTACTCTTTGCTATCTCTGAGGGAGAAATTGCTGGCGGACTAGATGCTACCCGTATTTTTCTGGATGGTACGCCTATTGGTAATGCTGATGGCAGTAAAAACTTTGAGGGCGTGACGTGGGATTTTCGTCCGGGCAGTGAGCAACAGGAATACATCAAAGGCATTCCGTCAGTTGACAATGAGATTAGCATAAGCAGGGAATTAAAAGATGAAAAACCGTATATCAGGTCGATAAATAATATCCAGCTGTCAGCTATTCGGTTACGTTTCTCTGTACCACAACTTCTAGAACAACACGATAATGGCGATACCTCCGGTTACCGTATTGATTATGCCATTGACCTGTCAGCGGATGGGAGTGGCTACAAAGAAGTGTTGCGTGCTGCCTTTGATGGTAAAACAACCAGCGAATATCAGCGAACGCACCGTATCGATTTGCCTGTAGCCAAAACCGGCTGGCAATTGCGTGTTCGTCGCCTCACTCCTAACAAAAATACGGCGCGCATTGCCGATAAAGTGGTTGTTGCAGCCGTTACTGAGGTGATTGACGCAAAATTAAGATATCCTAATACTGCTTTATTGTTTATCACCTTTGACGCAAGACAATTTAATAATCGCATCCCCAAAGTCAGCTTGCGCCCCAAAGGTGGTTTACTGGTAAAAGTACCCTCAAACTATGACCCTGTAAACCGAACTTATTCGGGTGTCTGGAATGGAACTTTCAAGCTGGCCGCGACGAACAATCCCGCCTGGATTTTTTATGACCTGATTTTAAATAACCGTTACGGTTGTGGAGAACGGATTAATAGCACACAGATAGATAAGTGGGATTTATACCAGATAGCCCAGTATTGCGATGAAAATGTTCCTGACGGTCAGGGTGGTTCAGGTAAAGAGCCTCGTTTTTTATGTGATATTTATATTCAGTCTCAGGAATCGGCTTATCAGGTATTGCGTGATATTGCGGGTATTTTTAGGGGTATGACGTTTTGGGCGGATAATTCTGTCAAAGCGGTGGCTGATATGCCATCGGATATCTTTCGGATTTTCACGCAAGCGAATATCGTCGATGGAAAGGTGACCTATTCAGGCGGTAGTCAGCAAAACCGTTATACGCAGGTACTGGTTTCCTATTCGGATGCCGATAATCACAGTCATGATGCTATTGAGGCGGTCTCTGATAGCAAACTGCAGCGTCGTTATGGTGTGCGTAAAACGGATATTTCGGCGATTGGTTGCACTCGACAATCAGAAGCAAACCGACGCGGACGCTGGATATTATTAACGAATGCTTATGACAGGACGATAACCTTTTCAACTGGGCTGGAAGGTGCTATTCCAACGCCTGGGCAGATTATTGGCGTGGCAGACGCAAATCTTGCTGGCCGTATTATTGGTGGCAGGATTTCATCTGTTGATGAGAGAAAAATTACGCTCGACAGGAAGGCAGATATTAAATCGGGTGACAGACTTATCATTAACTTACCTGATGGAAAATCAGAAGCAAGAACAGTCCAGACGGTTAACGACAATATTATCACTGTAACAGCCCGTTATTCTCAACCCATTGAAAAAAATGCGGTTTGGACAATAGATGCCAACGACCTGGCAATTCAGCTTTATCGCGTAATTAGCATTCAGGACAATGCCGATAATACCTATACCATCACGGGGACTTTCCATAATCCAGATAAATATGAGCATATTGATGCTGGAGCCAGGATTGATAAAAGACCCATTACTGTTATCCCCCCTGGTGTCCAATTACCTCCAAAGAACGTACATATCTCTGCATATACCCATATCAATCAAGGGATTGCTGTTACAACGTTAAGAGTTGACTGGGATGCCACAGAAAATGCGATTGCCTATGAGGCACAATGGCGAAGAGGGAATAATAACTGGGTAAGTATACCTCGAACGTCAACACCGAGTTTTGAAGTTCAAGGGATATATGCCGGACGCTATCAGGTAAGAGTAAGAGCCATAAACTCATCGGATATCTCATCTATCTGGGCGAATGCTCCTGAGACAATACTGAAAGGTAAGGAAGGCGAACCTCCTGCACCTGTTAACTTCAGGGCTTCCACATTGGTATTTGGGATAAAATTAGACTGGGGATTTAACGAAAATACGGAAGACACGTTAAAAACAGAGATTCAGTACAGCGAAACCAATGACGGTGAAGGTTTGATGTTACTGGCTGATATACCTTATCCCTCAAAAAGCCATGAAATGTCAGGGTTGGCCGCAGGGACAGTCTTTTATTTTCGCGCAAGACTGGTTGATAAATCCGGTAACCAGTCACCGTGGACAGAATTTGTGCGGGGTGAGTCAGAATTTGATGCCAGCAGTATCATTAATGAAATTGACAAAAAAATTAATGATACGGAAGCCATTAAGCAGTTAAAAAAAGGAATAGATAGCAGCACAGAAGCCATACTGGAAAACGCGAAGGGACTCAACGGCAATACGCAGTACTTCATGCGTCAAAACGGCAAGATGAAGGCGGAAATCGTCAGGGTTGACAATTATGTGGTAACCGAGACTAAAGCCTTAGCCGAGTCTATCCATCAGGTCAGGGCAACAGCGGATAAGTCATGGGCAGCCGCTCAGAATTCGCTACAAGCTAAGTATGACATGAAAAAAGGTGAGGCTTCTGCAACGTGGAATTCGTTAGTCAAGATTCATTATGACGGTGTGGATTATGACACTGGCCTGGTGATTGGGGCTGAGCTCAAAAACGGCAAAGTAACGACTCAAATTGGCTTTAGTGCTCAAACATTTATCGTTTACAATCCGAGCAATGGCAAGTTAGAGCCAGTTTTTGCTATCAAAAATGGCCAAGTGATTTTTAATGATGCACTAATAAGTAAAGCCACTATTGAAAATATAATAGTTGGAATGGACTTGAGATCTAAAAATTATATTCCTGGGCAACGAGGAACACGAATAGATATGGTTAACGGTAATTTTGAGGTTAATGGTGTGTCATCTACATATCGGACAAGATTAACGAATAAAGGTTTTTATGTTTATTCAGGTAATACTCCAATTATTGAGTTAGGAGAATTTATATGATTGGATTAAGGATAACTAATCCTGATGGTTCATTCTTTTTATTTAATGAATTTACTGCGCCAGCGACTAACATCTGGACGCGAGCAGTATCTGAAGATTATGGAGATATTCTTGAACCAGACGGAGAATGGTTATCTTATAAGTGGACTTGTCCGAATGCTATTCCGGATGGATATAATTTTTATGTTATGCGACATGGGGCAATGGCTGGAATAACATTTACTGATATAGGTGGACGTATGTATGTGTCAGGTACAGAAGAAACATTCTGGCACAATCAGGGATCTGATGGAAAAGTAACTTTAAAAGGACTTAGCAGACTAAGTGGTGACGGAAAGTTTAAAAATAGAATACAAATTATCGCTTATCCTGATTATAAAAAATCATCATTGCCTATAAATTTAGGTTTGCGCATTAAAGGAAATGCAGTTTTTTTAAATGAAATACCTACCACTGGTTATGCTTATGCTTTTTATAAAAAAAAAATAACTATCAATGCCGAATTTATTCCTTCAATGATTTCACCAGATTTAACGATAGATAATGCTATTTATTTTTTTTATACATTAAATAGTAATGCGTATATTAGAACGGATTATGTACAACAAAGCATTTATGACCCAGGTAGACCAGTTCTTATAAGTACAGAAAAAAATGGTAGAGGAAATACTTCAGCAGAATATTATGTTGTGGCATTCAGATTGGCTAAAGGTGGAGAATTGGATACTGGATCTCATGGCTTACGTCTTAGAAACTCCAAAGGTGAAATCACTTTTAATTCAGAATATAATGTATTAACAAGACCTATCATGATAACTGGAACATCAATGTCTACTGGAGAAAAAAGAACAATTGAAAACATCAGAAGACCAATGTATTCGCCAAGCGCAGTAGGTCAATTTTTTTTTCGTACAGATGGAGGATATTTAGAGAATTTAAATATTTGTCATTATGATCAGACAGGTCTTAGTTTGAGTAGATTTAGAGTTATGTATAACTCTGCATACTACGGAGATAATACTACAGCAAGAACTAAAAATTCTATATTAGTATTGGATGCAGAAGATTATTTTAAGTTTTAATCAAAACACTTATTCTATTTATAACGGGAAATAAAAATGATTTATAAAGATGGCACCGTAACTGTCGTGTCAGGCTCTTCTATTGTCAAAGGCACAGGCACAAAATGGAACAGTAATAATCCGTTGGTATCACCTGGCATGTTAATGCTGATTAAAAACGGCGATATTAACTATCCTTACATGATATTAGCCGTTAACAGCGACACTGAATTAACGCTAGCAGATAAGCCGACTTTTAGCGCAACAGACACCACTTACACCATTAATCTCACTGAACCAAATAACAACAGTGATGCAGCAAGAGCACTTGTTGCTGCTAACACATACATCCTCTACTTTCTGCAAAACATGGATACCTGGATGGGGGAAAACGGTGTCGTTGAACTTACGCTACCCAGTGGCAAAACGGTTAAGTTAGAGTCAATCAAGGCACTGCAAGAATTAGTCGAAGGAAAAGCAGACTCAAGTGCTATCGATGAAATCAAGGAAACAGTAAAAGGCAAAGCAGATGCTAAAGATGTTGTAGAAATAAGCGAAAAGTTAGATAAAAAATTTGATAAAACGGGCGGTGAAATTAACGGTAATGTGCAATTAAATGCGGGAAAAATAAATT
>NZ_AUCC01000096.1 GCF_000429565.1 Arsenophonus nasoniae DSM 15247 | reverse complement strand
GGATATCAACGCCAAAGCGATTTGCGTTAAGAAATAAGCCAATTTTAAAAGGTTCAACCATGAAACTTAACATCATCAAACTATTAATCACGACATTATTGTTTATCAGTGCAGCATTTGCTTTCGAACTGATAGTTGGTCACATTGCGCACGCCGATACCGTCATTGACCCACAAATCAGGTTTAAACGTGGCGAATTAGGCAATATTCAATTAGGCGGACAAGAGCTACTGGTTATTGGCATCATGCTAGTGCCAGCTCTTATGGTTTATTTGGGGGTATTTCTCGATACCTTGAAGAAGTAGCATAAAGAGAATAAGCATTATCCCACCTGAATTTTCCTACTCTAATTAGCAATATCGAAAGGTAAGCATTTAGCTATTAAAAAAGACCAGCACAAGGCTAGCCAACACTAGGGAAAATTACATTGTGAGTTTTTCAATGAGGACATAAACGTGAATAATAATTCTATGTTTATTACAGATGAACAGATGAAAGAACTAACAGGTTACCAAAAACCATCCAAACAATGCAAAGTTTTGGAAGAAGCGGGAATATTTTTTATTAAGAGGCCTGATGGTCGCCCCAAAACGACATGGGAGCATTTCAATAACCCCTCTTCAAAAAAATTTGATATTAATTTTGCTGAGAAACCAAATTTCGGAGCTATATAGTTATGTCTGGAAAACGAAAAAATCCTGCTGATAATTGGATGCCCCCACGTGTATTTCGTGGGAGATCTGCATACGAGTTTAAACATCCAAATGGTCGTACAATTCGTTTATGTGCTCTAAATGCAGATAAATCTGTTGTTTGGAGTCACTATGAACAATACGTTAATGACGAAAAACATATTTTTAATTATGAATCGCTGATTAATCAGTTTCTATGTTCAGCAGATTTTATCGAATTATCGAAAGACACACAGAATGACTATCAAAAATATTCCAAAAAAGTTATTCCTGTTTTTGGCAAAATGAATCCGGATAATATTAAACCTGAACATATTAGAAAATATATGGATAAAAGAGGATTAAAGAGTAGAACACAGGCCAACAGAGAAAAATCGTTTATGTCCAGAGTATTTCGATGGGGATATGAACGAGGATTAGTAAAAAATAATCCGTGTAAAGGCGTTAAACAATACAAAGAAATAGCCCGTGATCGTTATGTTACAGATACAGAGTATCACGCATTATATTCTATTTCACCGTTGATTGTTCAGATCGCCATGGAACTAGCATATCTTTGCTGTGCTCGGCAAGGAGATATTTTAGCATTACGCAAAGATCAACTCATGGAAGCAGGAATTTATATCAAACAAGGAAAAACAGGCAAAAGCCAGATAAAAGGTTGGTCTGAAAGATTAACTAAAACTATAAAATTAGCTAAACAATTACCGTTAAAAGAAGGTGTTAATAGCTTATACGTTTTACATCAAGCAAACGGGAAACTATATACCAGAGATGGCTTTAATAGTAGATGGTTAAAAGCTAAAGAAGAAGCCGCTAAAAAATACCCTGAATTGGATTTCAATTTTACCTTTCATGATTTAAAAGCAAAAGGTATATCTGATTTAGATGGAACTTTACAAGAGAAGCAGGCTATTTCGGGTCATAAAAATATTGGGCAGACTGCCAGATATGACAGAAAAATAGAAGTCGTGCCGGTCGTAGGTAATCAGAAGAAATGAATAAATATTTAAATTAACTTAATTTATCTTCTGAAAGCATCTTCTGAAGATGTTCTGAAAGGTGATCTTGGTCACAAAAATTTGGTCTTAAGCGACTAACCTTTTACTTACTAACTTATTGATAATAAATGGAAAATTTCATGGTGCCCAGGGCGGGACTTGAACCCGCACAGCCTTAAGGCCGAGGGATTTTAAATCCCTTGTGTCTACCGATTTCACCACCTGGGCTAAATTCTGGAGGCGCGTCCCGGAGTCGAACCGAGGTAGACGGATTTGCAATCCGCTGCATGGCCACTCTGCCAACGCGCCCTACTTAATCTAGCTTATTTGTAGGGCCGATTTGGAGCGGGAAACGAGACTCGAACTCGCGACCCCGACCTTGGCAAGGTCGTGCTCTACCAACTGAGCTATTCCCGCATTCTTACTATGCTTAGTTAGTTAAACCTAGCATCGTTTGATGCGCTGCATTCTACTTGTTTCCTGTATTGAGTCAATACTATTATTTATTAATTCGGTTCGTTCGCTGTTTTTTCAATCATTTCGATCAAGCTTCATTCAAATTTTTCCATGCGGCAGATAAATATTGAAACATAGACCAAAACGTTAAAGCAGCCGCAAAATAAAGTAATAGAATAGCAATTACCTCAATTTGGATATTAGGATGCCACAGCAATCCTACTAATGAGCCCATCTGGGCAGCTGTTTTAAATTTTCCAATCCAAGAAACAGCCACACAACTACGTTTGCCCACTTCAGCCATCCATTCCCGTAATGAAGAAATAATAATCTCACGCGCAATCATCGTCACTGTTGGTAATGTAATCCACCAAGTATGATAATATTCGGTCACCAATACTAATGCCGTTACTACCATAATTTTATCAGCAACAGGATCTAAAAATGCACCAAATTTAGTTGTTTGCTGCCAGAGTCTGGCAAGAAAACCATCAAACCAGTCGGTCAACGCCGCAACAACAAAAAGAAACGCACAAACAAAAGGCGCCCAATGAAAAGGAAGATAAAAAAATAACACAAAAAACGGAATCAATATGATACGAAAAAGTGTTAACCAAGTTGGGATATTTAATTGCATCATGCTCTATAAATGTCTGGCCAAAATAAAATATATATACAATTCCACTAAGCTTATTGCTTCAACGCATTATGAATTTTTTCTGCTAGTGCATATGAAATCGTTGGCACTTTTGCGATTTCATCAATGCTCGCATTACGCAGAGCTTGTAAGCCCCCCATATATTTAAGTAGCATCTGCCGACGTTTAGGACCTACACCTTCAATAGACTCTAAGGTACTGGTGTTTCTAACTTTCGCCCTACGCTGACGATGTCCGGTAATCGCGTGATTATGTGATTCATCACGAATATTTTGTATTAAGTGTAGCGCCGGTGAATCAGGCGGTAACGAAAGGCCTTCACCATCAGGTTTAAAAAATAATGTTTCTAAGCCGGCTTTGCGATCATGTCCTTTAGCAACGCCTATCAATTTAGGTCGTGTAATGTCCCAATCGACATTTAATGCCTGGAATACACCAATTGCTTGAGCCAGTTGTCCCTTGCCGCCATCAATAAAAATAACATCCGGCACTTTACTTTCATCTACATGTTTCCCATAACGTCTCGTTAAAACTTGATACATAGCAGCATAGTCATCACCAGGCGTAATATCAATTATATTATAACGACGATATTCCGAACGTAATGGCCCATTACTATCAAAAACAACACAAGATGCTACAGTTTGCTGTCCCGAAGTATGACTAATATCAAAACATTCCATTCGATAAATTTTTTCGATTCCTAGCAAGTCAGCTAATGCCTCCATTCTTTGGTGAATAGTAGATTGTTGTGCAACTTTTGTTGCCAATGCTGTCGCTGCATTAGTACGAGCCAGTTTTAAATATTTAGCTTTTATTCCTCTTGGTCGCACTTGAATGTTAATTTTACGTCCCGCTATTTTAGTTAATAAATCAGTAAATAGCGCTTTTTCTGGTAATAAAAAATCTAACAATATTTCTGCAGGTAAAGAGCGAATTTCACTACCCTGTAAATAAAATTGACCTAAAAAGGTTTGCACGACTTCGCTTAATTGGGTATTTGCTGGGATCTTTGGATAATAACTACGACTACCAAGGACTTTTCCTTGTCGAATAAAAAGTACCTGAACACATGCAATGCCTAAGTGATAAGCAACACTAATAGCGTCAAGATCTTGCGTATTACCAGAGACGAATTGTTGCTCAGTTACCGCTCTAACTGCTTGTATTTGATCACGATAACGTGCTGCATTTTCAAATTTAAGCGTTTGACTAGCCTGCTCCATATTTTGGATTAATTGATTGAGAACCTGCTGATCCTTACCCGATAAGAATAAACGAACATATTCTACTTGTTGATAATATTCTTCATCAGTAACCAGCCCGCTAACACAGGGGCCAAGACAGCGATTAATTTGATATTGAAGGCATGGTCTGGATCGGTTTCGATAGACACTATCTTCACACTGACGCAGTGGAAAAAGCTTTTGTAATAAAGCCAGCGTTTCTCTGACGGCATTAACACTAGGAAATGGGCCAAAATAGTCACCCTTTGCCTTCATAGCACCACGATGCATAGCCAAACGTGGATGTTTATCTGCGCTTAAAAAAATATAAGGATAAGATTTATCATCCCTTAGTAAAACATTATACCGAGGTTGGTAAAGTTTAATATAATTATGCTCAAGTAATAAAGCCTCTGTTTCTGTATGTGTTACGGTAATATCAATTTGAGCAATATTTTTAACCAGTTGTTCCGTTTTACGGCTCGTTACTTGCCCTCTAAAATAACTCGCTAAGCGTTTTTTTAAATCCTTCGCTTTACCAACATAAATCACTACCCCAGATGTATCATACATACGATACACACCCGGTTGACTAGTTACTGTTTGCAAAAATACTTTCGGATCAAATAATTCAGGCACTATAATAAAAACTCTCTGTTTGAATCAATCCATTTGTTATAGCTATATGAGTTAATTCTACATCACTACGAACTTTTAGTTTACTAAACATTCTATATCTGTAGCTATTTATTGTTTTTGTATTTAAATTGAGCTGTTTTGCTATCTCGCCAACGGGTACACCACGCGTTACCATAAGCATAATTTGTAATTCACGATCAGATAAAAGGTTTAAAGGGTTACTCATTTCTGTCTCTAATTGATGTAATACAAGCCATTGCGCAATATCAGGCGACAAATATTTTTGCTTTAACTTGACGACACGAATGGCATGCAGTAAATCACTCTCTTTTGCCTTCACACTCAGTATACCTCGTGCTCCAGCTTCTAGCGCCTTCATTAAATAGATATTTTTCTTTTCAGTAGAATACATAATTATGCCTATATCAGGGATCATCCTAATCAAACTTTGTAATTTTTTAATTAACTCATAATCACTTGTTCTCCCATTTAATAAAATAATTTCCGCCGTATGTTTTCGGCACCATTGGATGGCTTGATTCAAAGAGACAACATGCCCAGCTATTTTCATACCTTTTGTTTTATCAAAAATAGACTGCATTCCCAATCGAATAAACTCATTATCTTCGACTAATAAAAGACTGATCAAAGAAATCTCCCTCTTCTAATAAGTAATAAAAATATCATTATCTTTTATATATGAATTTATTTATGCTAGATAACCACTATATTTTATAACTTAAAATAGAAAGTTAATAAAATAAACGTATTATTAATTATGCTAGATACTATTTATCTTTGATATAAAACAACATTAAACATAACTTTATGTTATGGTTTGTATTTTATTTTTTCTGTATTGGTAAAATATAAAGCTAAAACCAATAACAAGATCGCTTCATTATAAATAATAATATCGGTAGCAGATTTATAAAAAATAATAATCAAATAGATAATAGTTGTAATACCAATATAAATAAAATAACGTAAAGGAAAATAATTCTTTGATTGAAAATATTTAATCATTAATGTAATAAATGGAAAATAAAAAATACAAGTAAAGATATTTTCAAGTAAATAGTAAGATGGAGGTGCTAAATTAATACTAAATAATAATGTTAACAGGTAAGTTTTACTTGCTAAAAAGAATACCAGCAATATTGCTAAGATTAGCGAGCTAAAATTCAAAATATAATGACGCAACCTAGATATATTGATATTATATTTAGTTATTTTCATTGAATCTCCTCAATACCATCAACCAAAATTTTACCAAGATACTCATGATTATAGAATTATAAATCTAACAAAAACTGGTTTAATTTATTTTTAAGTATTAAGAATATGTTGTTGTGTAAACAAGGCCTTCTCTTCAATAAGCTTATAATACATAGGATTACAACCAATATAAAACTGAGTAACTAGAAAAGCAATTTGACTCTGTTCAAATAAAGTCACACTAATATAATGACTTTGAGGGTTAAACATCTTAGAAAAAAAATGCGAACATTTATTACAAAATTTTTGCACTAGCCATGCAAAAAAGTGACAATAACTTACATTAGTTTTATCTTCAATTGATAAACCACGCTCAATAATAAAACGCATTAACAGATAGCCATTCCATTTTTGATACATCAGACAATGGCAGGCTGTAATTTCATAACAAGTTTGCTCTGTTTTTAATATAACTCGTCCATATAAACATTGACCCTCATACTGCATAAACATGACCTTTTTATTATTGAAAAACAAATAAAAACATAGCAATTTTTTAAAATCAATAACTATTTTTTAACCAAAAGGTTTGAATAATATATATGTGATCAGGCTCGTTATTATGTTGATTAACTAACACAAAAATGTTAATTTTTTACCAGAGAATTACTTAATAGAACTAATACTTACTTTCCAAAAATTTCTGTCTAAATTGATATGATAACGCAAAAACAATCAATTATCTGAAATTATAATAATAGAAAGCTATTGAACATATTTTCAATAGCTTTCTCTATATAAAATATCTAATTTATACTTGTGTCATGCGATTAAGTAACGGCGCTGTGAGCAACATAATTAATGCAATAACTGCTGTTACTATGCCTATCTTCATGAAAACATCACTATATATGCCTAATGATATTAAAGGGCTTAGTGATTCCCCTTGAGGCGTTGCTGTCATAGAAGCAATAAAACCTGCAATAAAAGCAGCGGCTGAGCTGGTTAAAAACCATGAACCCATAATAAATCCCATCAAACGTTGAGGTACTAGCTGCGCGACCATTGCTAGTCCCAAGCCAGAAATCATCAATTCTCCAATACTTTGTAATCCATAAGACAGTACTAACCAATTAACAGAAACAATACCTGCTTCATTAGCAAATTTAGCACCTAGGGGTAATATAAGAAATGCTGTCGAACAAAGTACCATTCCGATGGCAAATTTATGGGGCATTGGTAAATTATCACCCATCTTATTATATATTGATGCAAGAATCGGGCTAGAAAGCATGATCCAAAGTGGATTCAAAGCTTGGTATTGCGCTGGCTCAATACTAATACCCAAAATATTATGTTCGACATTATGTATAGCAAAGAAATTTAATGACGTTGGCATCTGGCTATATAGTACAAAAAATACAACTGCCTCTATCATTAAAATAAATGCCACAATCATTTTTCGACGAGCTGCACCTTTTAATGCAATAGTTTCCTTAACAAAAACAATTATAATAAAACATGAAATGATTGCTAGGGCGGCTCTTGCCACAGCCATATTATGCAATAACCAATTAGAAAGTATAATCAGTGCCACTATACCGATAATAGTAAATAAATATTTAGACAATTCTATCGATTGAAAATCAGGTTTAGAGCCATAATCTTTAACCCAATTTTTGCATAATAAAAAATTAACTAAAGTAATAATCAAACCAATCACACTCAGTGAAAATGCAATATCCCAACCATAATGCTTTGCCAACCAGGGTGTGGCTAACATAGAAAAGAATGAACCGATATTGACAGCCATGTAGTACATTGTAAATGCACCGTCGAGACGTTGATCATTTTTATCATAACAAGTGGAAAGTAACGAAGAAGGATTTGCCTTAAATAAACCATTACCAACTGCAATAGTTGCTAACCCCAGATACACTAATAAAACATCGTGACTAGAATAAGCAATAAAAGCATAACCGACAATAAGTACGATAGCACCTAATATAATAACCCTTTTAGTGCCTAATACCTTATCACCTAACCATCCACCAATTGCAACAAAACCATAAACTAATGCAGTGAAAGCAGAAAATAAAAAGATTGAGCTTCGGACATTCCTAACATTTGAGTTAAATAAATCGTTAAAATCCCCTGTAAACCACTGAAGCCAAATCTTTCCCATAGCTCAATTGAAAAAATGAGATAAAAAGAACGTGGTTGTTTGAAAGCATTCAAACTGATATTCTTGGTATTATTCGTTGTGGACACAAGTTACCTCTATACAGCCAATACGTTTATATGCACATGCATGAATCATCACCGTGTACTTTGCAGTTATAAATTAAATATCAAATAAAAGCTAAACAATCCCAACGAGTGATCACGGTTAGTTTGTCAATTACTACATAATCATGCGATCATCATCATTTATAACACGCTGTTTTCATGCTTTTAACAACGCGGGATGAAAACTAATATAGCAAATATTTCAATAAGTTAAGACTATTGAATACGCTTCATATTCTGTTTTCAACATCTAACTCCTACATAAGCAAACGAAGCATAAATAGCAATATACGCCATTTATGCATAAAAAATAAAGAATTAATTATTATTAAAGTATAAGAATAGGTAAAATTTAGCAGAAATATGACTATCAACTAATATTTTAGTTTCCATTAGGTATTAAATTTTATGTTAAAAAATTTAAATTATATAATGATAAGCTTATATTTTGTAAGCATGTTATTTTATTGAAGACAATGCATTGATCAATTTGAATATAATAGTTAAAAAAATCAACTTCATTATTTTTCAACAATTCATAAAATAATAATGTAATTGCTAAAAAATTTATAATAAATATCTGATTATATAAGAATGAATGAAAAATATCGTATTTAATAAACACAAATCAGTATAAGTTGCATATCATACTACTTAAAAAACATACACTCAATAGTAGTTAAATTTTATTTTTAAACTAAATAATAGTATACTTAAATGTTCTTAAATAATTTTTTAAATTAGATGAGTATTAATTATAAAATGGTGTTACTAACTAAGTACAATATAAAATATAGTGTTAATATTAACAATTACCTATTTTATAAAAAATAAAATCATATATTAGATGAATATATATTACTAATATTTAAATTATCAATTTATTTTATTGCAACAAAAAAATATACATTAGAAGTAAAATAAAGTAATAAAAGTACTATAAATTCAAAACAATTAGTACTCAACATTAAAATTTTATTATTAGACAGAAATTATTAAATCAATTTATATTTTATATAAATATATCATTTTATGCAAAACAATTAATTATTTTTGCAAAATTTTTTCACTTTTGTGCTTTATGCTTTCTTGCTGAAATTTAATTATTTCTATACACATTGGCAATATTCCAGCCAATTCTGCTAAAAGATCATTAGAATTGCACGAATATGATGATTTGGAAACTATTTGGATAGCAAGATCATAAGCCATTGACTCTAATGTATATTCTAGGCTTTCATTACGCTTCATCATAAATGATTATCCACTTTAGTTAATTTATTAATTATAAGCATAAGCTATAAATTTCAATTTTAAAAATTTTATTTAAAAAAAAATACAGATATACTTTTTTGCAAATAAAAATTAACAAAACAAAAACAATTTATTTAATATGATATATTTATTTAAATCTGGCTGAAAAATAATAATTTGGCTAACTCGTATTTGCAAAACTTTAAAATTACTCATTTAACATAAATTTAAGTTCCAAAATAATTAGAATTAGTTTAATGCCTTAAATTTTTATATGTAACTTAATTTTTAAAAAAGCGCCGATTAATTTGAATAACAATAACAGCGCTAATATTCAAAATTAATAAGAGTTTTTCTTTAATTCTGCCAAAGAACATAAGCACGCCTTTGGCGTGAGCATCGCGGCAAAGGCGCTCTATTTCTAGGCAATTCCCTTCTCGTCTTTTATACTCTGCTCTATGTACATCCCCAGACCTGCAAAACTGCTATTTCAATACGATGACGGATGGAACCTTTTCATCGAAAATAATTACGTGGATGAATGGTGTCACCGATCATGCAAAACTGATCCACTAACGATCATCTAAAACTGATCCACTTGGTATTATTCGCACATTTTTGTACGGATAATTTATGTTAACCAAGGAGATATTTGTGGATATTCATGTTCGCTTTGCACAAGGACAAA